>CAZFRR010000043.1:0-15507 GCA_964521405.1 uncultured Streptomycetaceae bacterium
AATGGGGAAAGTCCCTGGCGCAGCAACAGGCGGAAATGGTGGAGTTTATGGCCCATATCAGCGCGCCTCAGAAACCATAACAAACATCACTCGACTTTAGCGCCGGACGCTTTCACGACCTTGCCCCAGCGCTCGTATTCCGCGCGCATCAGCTTCGCGAACGCTTCGGGCGTGCTGGACGGCCAGTACACGCTGTAGACTTTTACCGACGCCGCCGTGCGCCGCCCGGAAATCGAGCGGTTCTACGCACGCATCCAGGCTGCCGAGGACCCCGCGTGCCAGGGTGACGATCCGCACTTCGACGATGTGTGAATATCTCACAACTTCTGAATGGAGTGCTTGGCACTTCTGCTTCCTGAATGGGGTATAGACTCACGCTGTCGTCGGTAGCCAGGGGGGCCGGCCGAGCCGGTTGGAACATCCTAAAAACTGCAATTCGGCCACAGAGATCACAGAGAACACAGAGAGATTCAAGGGACTGAGCCAGGCGCCACACTCACCAGATGGGTGGGATTTGAAAATGATATACGTTCTTGATTTTCCTCTGTGAACTCTGTGTTCTCTGTGGCAGAGCTTTTTTCTAGGATCAGATGACAACACGTCGCGAATTGTTGATCGCGCTTGGCGCGGCCGCGTTCGCAGCGCCGTTTGCTGCATGGGCCCAGCAGAAGGGCAAGGTCTGGCGCCTTGGTTTCCTGACGGCACGTGGTCGCAAGGATTCTCTCGGCTCCGACGAATTCGACGCATTCCTACGGGGCATGCGCGAGCTCGGCTACGTCGAGGGGAAGAACCTGGTGATCGAGTGGCGCTTTGCCGACGGCAAATACGAGCGCCTGCCGGAACTGGCGGCGGACCTGGTGCAACTGAAAGTGGACTTAATCGTTGCTGGAGGGACGCCCGCCATCAGTGCGGCGCAGAAATCGACCACCACGATTCCCATCGTAATTACAGGCGTCGCTGACCCGGTCGGCAGCGGCTTCGTCAAAACCCTCGCGCGTCCCGGCGGCAACATTACCGGGCTGTCCAACATCTCCACCGACATCAGCCCCAAGCTTCTTGAGATGTTGCTCAGCATGGTGCCCAAACTTTCCCGTGTGGCTGTTCTGGTGAATCCAGCCAACCCGTCCCATGCCATAGTTTTGAAATACGTCCAGTCCGCAGCGCAGAAGACGAGCACAACAATAATGCCAGTGGAAGCACGGAATGCGCCAGAAATCGAGAAAGCATTTTCCGCGATGGCCCGGGGAAAAGCCGGTGCCGTCATTGTGCCGCGGGACGCGCTGTTCATCGGTCAACGACGCCCTATCGCAGAACTGGCGGCGAAGCATCAACTGCCATCCATATCCGCGCTTATGGAACTCGTGGAAGCCGGCGGCCTGATGGGCTACGGGCCAAGTAGTGCCGACAGTTATCGGCGTGCGGCAACATATGTGGACAAGATTTTCAAGGGTGTTAAACCGGCGGATCTGCCCGTCGAGCAGCCCACGACATTCGAGCTGGTCATCAACCGCAAAACCGCGAAAGCGCTGGGCCTGACTATCCCGCAGTCGCTCCTGATCGGCGCGAACAAGATAATCGAATGAACCGCGAGAACAAACACGTTCATGCCGGCTCGCGTCGTCGCGTTCGAGCGGACACCGCGCACCGCTCAACGCGACGGGTGCAGCTGCTGCCGCGATCGACGTCAGGGAACCAGCTGAAACGGCTTCCTTTGGTTGAGCCGATAGACGGAAAACCCGCGGCGATCCAGTGTGAACACCCGGTCGCTACCCAGTTCTTCCCCGAGGGCGACCAGTGTCGCATCGGCGTAGTCCATCGGCACGTTGCGGTACTTTTCCATCAGTTCCGCAACCCGCTTGAGACTGGCCGGCGACGGGGGAACCAGCAGAAAACCTCCCCTCAAGACGAACTCAAGCCCGACCTTTTGCGAGTTCCAATCCGGTCCGAGCAGATAAAGCGTTTCGGTCAGTACCGCTTCGGTCGTGACGATGGCTCCGCGCCACTGGTCCAGAACCGCCACGCAGTCAGCATGCCGTCGTTCGCTGCGGTCTACCAGGGCGACGAAGGCCCCGGTATCCAGCAGAAGCTCATTCGCCACGGCGCAGGCGCCGGATCAAGTACTCGCGGTGACGCTGTCCCAGGTCGGGTATGCCGCTTTCGACACGGCCGAGGAGATCGCGAACGCGCTCGATGGGGCGGATTTCCGGCTCGGAATCCAGGAACTGCTCCAGTGCCAGGCGCACCACTTCCGAGCGCTTGCGTTTCAGGCGCTTGGCCGAACGTTCCAGCTTTTCCGTCAGCGCCCCCGGCAGCCGCAGTGTCAATTGAGAGTCCATGTGAGCGATTTCCTGTTGCATTGCATTGTAATGCAAAGCCTTGCAGACGTCCAATCGGTTGCAATGGAGTGATCGAGTGAACCGTAAACCCGGACATGTGCATGCCGGCTCGCGTCGCCGCGTTCGAGCGGACGCGGGGGAAGACTCGCACACGCGCTCGGGCCGCTCAACGCGACGGGCCTTCCTGTTAGCCGCAGGTGCGTGGCCCGCGCTCACCTGGACAAGAATACTCTTTGCGCAATCGAAGCAGCCGATCCTGATCGGCTGGCTGAATACGGACTCACGTGAGTTGAGTGGGCACGACCTTACCGCGTTCAAGGAAGGGCTCGCAACGCTGGGCTGGAAGGAAGGCGCGCAGTATGTAATTGAAGAGCGGTGGGCGAACGGTCGGATAGATCGGTTGCAGCCCCTGGCCGAAGAGCTGGCAGTGAAAAAGCCTGCGATCATTGTGGCGGCGCGGTTGGCGGCAGTCACCGCCGGGGCCAAGGCCGCACCCAAAACCCCGATCGTCGTGGCCACCGGCGGCGACCTGGTGGCGACGGGGCTTGTGAAAAGTCTCGCGCGGCCGGGCGGCTTGATCACCGGAGTCACCAATGTCTCGGATAATATCGCGGAGAAGTTGGTCGAGTTATTGCTCGCCGCCGCGCCGAAGATGAAGCGCATCGGTGTTTTGGGCGACTCCACCGCCCCGGTCTTCGCCTCGCAGAAGGAAGCGGTGCACCGCTCGGCAGCGCAATACCAGGTGGCACCGCGCTTTGCCGAGGTATCGAGTCCGGAGGAAATCGAGCCGGCCCTATCGCGCCTGGCAAAGGAAGGTGTGCAGGGCCTTATCGTGACCGGGGGCCTGATGTTAAGGAATGAGCGGCGGCGCATCATGAAGCTTGCGCTGGCGCGGCGTTGGCCGGTCATTGTCGGCCAGCAGGAGTTCGCCGAGGAAGGCGCTTTAGTTACCTACAGCGCGGATAGATTGGCGAATTACCGCCGCGCCGCCTACTACGTTGACCGGATACTGAAGGGCGTGAAGCCGGCAGATCTGCCAATCGAGCAGCCGACCAAATTCGAGCTGGTGATCAACCTGAAAACCGCCAAGGCGCTGAAGCTCGAGATACCGCGCGAGCTTGCGGTGCGGGCAACCGGAGTGATCGAGTGAAGCGCAGAGTTTTCGTTCTTGCTGGCGCGGCGTGGCCCGCGCTCGCCTGGGCAGGTGCGGTACACGCGCAAGCCCCGGCAACTGTCCGCCGGATAGGACTTCTATCGCCACTCTCTCCGGCCGATGCCGCGTCCTGGCACCAGGCATTCCGGCTCGGTCTCCGCGACCTCGGATGGGTCGAGGGCAAGAACATCAGCATCGAGTACCGCTATGCGGAGGGTAAAAGCGATCGCCTCCCTGACCTCGCAGCCGATCTCGTCCGTCTCAAGGTTGAGGTCATCGTCGCTTCCGCTACTACCGATACCATGGCCGCCAAAAAAGCGACCAGGGTTATCCCTATCGTTATGGTGGCTCCGAGTGACCCTGTTGCGAGTGGGCTGGTCGAGAGCCTGGCGCGGCCCGGCGGCAACGTCACGGGGTTATCCCCAATGACCGCCGAGCTGGGCGGAAAACGGCTGGAGCTGCTCAAGGAAATCGTTCCCAAGCTCTCCCGCGTGGCTGTGCTCTCGAATCCACAGAACGTTGGCTCCCCACTCGCTTGGAAAGAACTTCAACTCGCAGCACGGCAACTAGGAATCCAGCTTCATTCGCTGGAGGTGCGGAGCCCCAACGATTTGGACAAAGCGATCGAAGACGCGACCCGGGCGCGCGCTGGTGCTCTTATCGCCACAGGAGACCCAGTGATCACTCCGAATCTAAAACAGATCGCGGGCCTTGCCGCAAAGAGCCGCTTGCCGTCGATATTTCACCTTTCGGAATTCGCGGACGCTGGCGGTCTGGTGGCCTATGGGGTAGATCGTGCCGACATGTTCCGGCGCGCCGCCACCTACGTGGACAAGATCCTCAAGGGCGCGAAACCCGGCGATCTTCCAGTCGAACAGCCGACCAAGTTCGAGCTGGTCATCAACCTGAAAACCGCCAAGGCGATCGGGCTCACCGTGCCGCGGACAGTCCTGTTTCGCGCTGATCGGGTGATAGAGTGAAGCGCAGAGTTATTGTTCTTGCTGTCGCCGCGTGGCCGGCACTTGCCTGGGCGGGCGCAGCACGCGCGCAGGCGCCGGCAAAGGTCCGCCGGATAGGACTGCTCTCGCCATTCTCGCCCTCCGATACCGCGCTCTCACACCAGGCATTCCGTCAAGGGCTCCGCGACCTCGGATGGATCGAGGGCAAGAACATCACCATCGAGTACCGCTATGCGGAGGGTAGTAGTGATCGCCTCCCTGACCTCGCAGCCGATCTCGTCCGTCTCAAGGTTGATGTCATCGTCGCTACCGCTGGTCCCACTTCTCTGGCTGCCAAAAAAGCTACCGGGGCAATCCCTATCGTTATGGCGAGTGACAATGACCCGGTTGCCAGTGGGCTGGTTGAGAGCCTGGCGCGGCCCGGCGGCAACATTACAGGGTTGTCCCAAATGAGTCCGGAGCTGACTGGAAAACGGCTGGATTTGCTCAGGGAAATGGTTCCCAAGCTCTCGCGTGTGGCGGTGCTCTGGAATCCACAGAACCCAGGTTCGATACTCAATTGGAAAGAAATTCAATTCCCGGCACGGCAGCTGGGAGTCCAGCTGCATTCGCTGGAGGTACGGAGCCCCAACGATTTCGACAAGGCGTTTGATGACGCGACCACGGCGCGCGCTGGTGCTATTGTCATCTTCCCAGCCCCAGTGATCACTCCGAATTTGAAACGGCTGGGGGCCTCGCGACAAAGAGCCGCCTGCCGTCGATATTTCATTGGTCGGAATTCGCGGATGCTGGTGGTCTGGTGGCCTATGGGCCAGACCGTGCAGACTTGTTCCGGCGCGCCGCCACCTACGTGGACAAGATACTCAAGGGCGCGAAACCCGCCGATTTGCCAGTCGAGCAGCCGACCAAGTTCGAGCTGGTGATCAACCTGAAAACCGCCAAGGCGATCGGTATCAAAGTCCCGCAATCGTTGCTGTTGCAGGCCACCAGAGTCATCGAGTAAACCGTAAACCCGGACACTGGCGTGCCGGTTTAAGTTGTCGCGTTCGAACGGACGCAACGCACCGTTCAACGCGACGAGCGGGGACATGGCGTCAGGAACCCTTGTTGCCAAAGGTCCCTGACACCTCCTGGACGACGCCAGCGCTTTGGCAGTAGAGTTTGACACCTATCGCAGTCCAACCATGTAAAGGGGGATCCAATGAAGAAGAGCATCGCAGCAGCATTCGCAATGACGCTGGCGCTGGCCGCATTCGCGCCACAGACGTTCGCGGCAGACGCCAAGAAGGGCGGCAGCGCGGTCCTGGTTCCCGCCAGCGACCTGAAATGGAGCGACGTGCCCGGTTTTAAAGGCCTGCAATTGGCGGTCGTTGAAGGGAATCCCGCCAAGGGGACGCATCGTTCCATGATCAAGTTCGAGGGCGGCTTCGCGGCGCCCCTGCACCATCATACGTCCAACCACTTCGTGACGGTCGTTGCGGGCACGCTGGTGCTGACCATCGACGGCAAGGAACACCGGCTTCCCGCCGGCTCCTATTTTTCATTCAAGGACAAGAAGAAGCACATGACCCGGTGCGAGGCGGGCGCGGCGTGCATTCTCTCCCTGGACGTTCGAGGCAAGTGGGACGTCGTTCCGGAAAAATCCAAGCCAGCAGCCAAGAAGTAACCCGACGACGGGGAAAAAGCGACAGGAGCCTTTGACAACAAGGGTTCCTGCCACCTCTTTTCCTTCTCATACCTCATACCTCATACCTCATACCTCATCCCTCATCCCTCATACCTCATCCCTGTCACTTAGCCAGCCCGAGGTCGCTCAACACGGACTTCATCTCCGCGTAGTCCTGCTCGAGGTCTTTCCTGAGCGCCTCGCCGGAGAGAAACGCGTCGGCCCAGACGTTCTTCTGCAGATCGTCCTTCCACTCGGGCGCCTCTGTCGCCTTTTTCAGCACGCCTTCCCAGTAAGCAATCTGCTGCGGGGTCAGCCCCTTCGGCGCGAAGATGCCGCGCCAGGCGCCGAAGAGGACGTTGACGCCCTGCTCCCGCCAGGTCGGAACATCGGCAAGCTGGCTGAAGCGCTTGTCGGAGGTGATGCCCACCACGCGCAGCCGGCCGGCGGCCAGGTGACCCGCGACGTTGCCCGCGGCCGTCGTGATGAGGTCGATGTGGCCGCCCATGAGGTTCGGGATCGCGTCGGCCGAACCCTTGTACGCGACCACTTTCAGGTCGCGCGCGTTGCCGCCGATCGCCTTCATCAGCAGGCCGGCGGCGATGTGGTTGTGGCTGCCGAGCAGCGGCGAGAAGCCGATGGTGACCGACTTCGGGTCCTTCTTCAGCCGCGCGACGAGGTCCTTGCCGGTCTTGATCGTCGAATCCGCGGCGACTACGAACACGGTGTAATCGTTGAACAGCGTCGCGACCGCGGTCAGGTCGGTATGGTGCAGCGTGCTGGCGCCGGTGATGTGATTGGTGAGCAGCGCCGGCCCGGCCACCCCCAGGTAGTGCGGGTTGCCGGTGTGCTGGGACACGTAGGTGTAGGCGATGCTGCCGCCGCCGCCCGACTTGTTGACGACGGAGAGCGTCGCCGGCATGAGCTTGTTCATCGTCCACACGCGCTCGATGGTGCGCGCGGTCTTGTCGTTGCTGCCGCCCGGCGGGTTCGGCACCACCAGCTCGACGTTCCGCTGCGGCGTCCACGCCTGCGCGCCGGCCATGGCGGCAGCGCCGGCCAGCAATGCCATAACCAGATATTGCGCAACTTTCATTCCTTCCTCCTTTATTATTCGGGTCGGGGAATCATACCGCTTAATTGGGATGAGGGATGACCTGGCGCTTCGCTGAAATGATGAATGCGGAATGATGAATGATGACCCGGCGCTTCGCTGGAATGATGAATGCGGAATGATGAATGATGACCTGGCGGCTACGCCTGTGGAATGAGCGATGAAGGCAGAGGAAGCAGGTAAGGAGCTGGCGGGCAAAGTGGCGCTGGTCACCGGCGCGGGGCGCAACATCGGCCGTGCCATCGCCCTGGCGCTGGCAGCAGGCGGCGCCACCATCGCCGTGAACACGCGCGCCTCCCGCGAGGATGCGGAGAAGGTGGCGGGGCAAATCCGCGACGCGGGCGGCAAAGCGCAGGTCTATATGGCCGATATCACCGATGCCGGCCAGGTAAAGGTGATGTTCGAGGCCGTTGTCCGGCAGTTCGGCCGGCTCGACATCCTGGTGCTCAACGCCTCGGTGCGCAGGGAGGTGCCCTTCACGGAGATGGATTTCGCCGAGTGGCGGCGATCCCTCTCCACCTCGCTGGATGGCTCCTTCCACTGCATTCAGGCAAGCCTGCCGTCCATGATCGCGGCCGGTGGCGGCAGCATCGTCACGCTCGCCGGCGACACTGCGCTCTCGGGAGCCATCGGCAAAGTGCACAGCTCCGCCGGCAAGAGCGGCCTCGTCGGGATGACGCGGGCGCTGGCAAGAGAGCTTGCCCGGCACAACATCCGCGTGAACTGCGTGTCACCGGGCCAAATCGACACCACGCGCCCCGCCAACCGCGCGCCGCGGCCGGAAGCGGAAGGCCTGATCCCGCTCGGCCGGCACGGCAAGCCGGAGGAAATCGCCTCCGTGGTGCGCTTCCTGTGCGGCCCCGGCGCGGACTACATCACCGGGCAGACGCTCCACGTCAACGGCGGGATGGTGATGTGACGTAAATCCTTACCGCCAAGGGCGCCAAGGACTCGGATTCGAACAGAGAAGGTACCCCGCACGGGCCAGCGCGACGAGCCCGGTTCCTGTTGATCCGACACCAAGGCTTCGGCTAGCATGGCTGCTGGCTAGTCATCGCGATAGAGAATAAGGAGCACTGGATGCCGAGTGGCAATCTAGCGGGGTCGGTCTACGACGCCATCGAATATTTCTACGACAAGCCCTGGTCGGACGGCCTGCCGATCGTGCCGCCCACGCGCGAGCTGGTCGAAGCGATGCTCAAGGGAACGCGCCACGATCCCGACGAAGAGATCGGCTTGGTGCCGCCCGCCTTCGAGCCGCTGACCATCCGCCGCATTGCCGAGCATGCCGTGATGGCGGGCGCGAGGCCCGATTACCTGCCCGTCATCATCGGCGGCATGCGGGCAATCCTCGATGAGAAGCTCAACATGCACGGGGTGCAGACCACCATCCATGGCGTGGCGCCGCTTCTGATCGTCAACGGCCCGTATGCAAAGATGATCGGCATTAACGGCGGCCGCGGCTGCTTCAGCCCGGGCCACCGCGCGAACGCGACCATCGGCCGCACGGTGCGGCTCATCCTCTACAACGTCGGCGGAGGTTTCCCAAGCGCTTCCTTCAGTTGCTTCGGCCAGCCGTCCCGCTACACCTTCTGCATCCGTGAAAACGAGGAGGAGAGCCCGTGGGGACCACTGTCGGTGGACCGCGGGTTCAAAGCGGAGGAAGACGTCATCACGGTCGTGCAGTGCGAGAATCCGCAGCTGACTCACGACGACGCCAACGATGATCCGCAGCGCCTGCACGTCGCCACCACCGATTGCATGGGCAACATGGGCGGGATGAATGCATGGCGCGCCACCGACATGGTGGTGGCGCTCGCCCCGGACATTGCCGACAATTTCGCCAAGGCCGGATATTCGAAGGCCGACGTCCACCAGCTTCTGCGAGAGAAGGCCGGCCGCCGGGTGGGACAGCTCAAGCAGGGCGGATTGTGGCGCATCGAGCGGCTGAACCGCTACGTCACCCGGGTTGACCCCGATGACGACAATTGCTGGGTGCCGGCGATCCAGGAACCCAGCCGGCTGTTTTTGATCGTGGCGGGCAGCCGCCCGGGCGCGACGACGGCAGTGCTCCATGGCTGGAATGAAACGACTCGCGGTGTATCGGTGGCGTACGACACCTGAAACAACGACCCCACAACCCAGGAGAGAGGCGATCAACATGAGCGAAATCTACGACCCTTCCGTGGCTTCCACCCACGCGGTCCCAAACGCGCTGCGGCCGCCCAGTCTGGCCGGAAAAGTAGTCGGCCTTTACGACAACACCAAGGAGCAGGCTGACATCATCCTGGAAGCGGTCGGGGAGGAGTTCAAGCGCAAGCACCGCGTGAAGGAGCTGCTGAACTTCCGCGGCGTCCATTATTCGAAGCCGGCCCCGCTTGCGACCATCGAAGACATGGCGCGCAAATGCGATATCGTCGTGTGCGCGCTCGGCGGGTGAGGATCCTGCACGGTGTGCAGTGTGCACACCTCCGTCGAACTGGAAAAGCGCGGCATCCCGACCACCGTCGTCATCACCTCCGCCTTCCGCAACGCGCTCGAAGTGCAGTACAAGGGCAAAGGCATGCCGGGGCACGCCTGCATCGAACTGCCCCACCCCATTTATTACCTCAGCAAGGAAGATCTCGGCAGGATCACGCTGGAACACATGGATGAAATAGTGCGCCAACTGACGCAAGCGGCGTGAAATTCCCGCGAGCCCGATGCCGGCCGCGTGGGAGGCCTGAATGAAACGAAACCATCCTGCTGCGCTGTTTCTGAGCTGCCTTCCGGGAGTGCTGTCCGCGGCATTGGAGCTGGCGGGCGACGCGCACGCCCAGCCTTATCCGTCCAGGCCCGTGCGCTTCGTCATTCCTTTCGCGCCCGGGGGAGGTAACGACCTGATTGGACGGCTTATCGGCGGCAGGCTGGCGGAGACCTGGAACCAGCAGGTCGTGGTGGACAACCGCGGCGGCGCGGGCGGGAACATCGCGGCCGAGATCGTGGCCCGCTCGAGTCCGGACGGCTACACGATCTTCATGTTCAACAGCGCAAACGCCATCGCGCCGAGCCTCTACAGGAATTTGCCGTACGATCCGGTTCGCGATTTCGATCCGGTCATCCTCATCGTCACCTCGCCATTCGTGCTCGTCGTGCACCCCTCGACGCCGGCCCAGTCGGTGAAGGAGCTGAT
The DNA here is from genome assembly GCA_964521405.1 of uncultured Streptomycetaceae bacterium. Lineage (GTDB taxonomy): Bacteria > Pseudomonadota > Gammaproteobacteria > Burkholderiales > SG8-41 > SG8-41. The sequence continues at coordinate 10,401 of CAZFRR010000043.1, forward strand.
CGCGCTCGCGAAGGCCCGGCCGCGCGGGCTTACCTTCGCATCGGGGGGCAACGGCAGCGCAACGCATCTTTCCGCGGAGCAGTTCCGGCAGATGGCGGGCGTCGAACTCGTGCACGTACCGTACAAGGGCGCGGGCCCCGCATTCGTCGAACTCATTGCCGGGCAGGTCACGATGTACTTTTCCAGCATCCCGCCGGCGGTTCCGCACGTCAAAAGCGGGCGGGTGCGCGCGCTCGGCATCTCGAGCGAGCACCGAACGGCGCTATTCCCGGAATTGCCCACCCTCGCGGAGGCGGGCGTGCCCGGTTACGAATCATCAGTGTCGTACGGCATCGTCGTGCCCACGCGCACGCCGGCTGCGATCGTGCAGCAACTTAACCGAGACACCGCGAAGGTCATGGGAGAGCCGGACACCCGGGCACGGCTCGCCGCTCAAGGTGCGGACACCGTTGGCGGCTCGGCACGCGACTACGAGCGCTACATGAAGGCCGAGATCTCCCGGTGGACCCGCGTCGTCAAGGCCTCGGGGGCCAGAATCGACTGAGCCAGGGGGTGTAGCGTGGAGTCACTCCTCGCTCCGTCCCGTCAATAGGTCAGTTGTCCCTTCACTTTCACCCGCACGCGGTAGAGCGCCGTGATGCCGGTGACGTAGAGACTCTTCAGGTCGTCGTCGCCCCACGCGATGTTGGTGACGCGCTCGGGCGTGCGGATGACGCCCAGGCATTTCGCGGCTGCGTCGAGCACGTGCACGCCGCCGGGCCCGGTGCAGTACAGGTTGCCCGCGCTGTCGAACTTCATGCCGTCGGGCCGGCCTTCGCCCTCCCCGGTCAGCTCCGCCCATACCCGGCCGCCGCTCATCGTGCCGTCAGTCTTCACGTCGAACACACGGATGTGGCCACGCATCGTGTCGTTGACGTAGAGCCGCTTCTCGTCGAGCGAAAAGCACAGCCCGTTCGGCTGCTCGAAGTCGTCGGCGAGCAACTGCGCCGGCGCGCCATCGCCCGCGATGCGGTAGAAGCCGCGAAAGTCGAGCTGCAACGGCCGCGGCAGGCCGACATCCTCCCGGATGCGGCCGTAGGTGGGATCGCTGAAATAGACGGCGCCGTCGGATTTCACGACGATGTCGTTGGGGCTGTTGAGTTCCATGTCGCCATGGTGCGAAGCCATCACGGTCATCGCGCCGTTCTGCTCCTGGCGCACGACGCGGGAAGTCGCGTGCTCGCACGACAGCAGCCGCCCCTGGCGGTCGTAGGTGTTGCCGTTCGCCTTGTTGCTCGGCTTGCGATACGTGCTGATGCCCTTCCCTTCCTGCCAGGCGCGCATGTGGTCGTGCTTCATGTCGCTGAAGATCAGCCGCCGGCCCGCGCGGTCCCACACCGGGCCTTCACCGAAACCGATGCCGTCCGCCAGCCGCTCGAGCTGCGCCTTTGCATCCACGAGATCGGTTACGGCGCGTTCACGAATATCGAGGGTCATGGCTTCTCCATTTTCTTGGTGACGAGATACGGGTGACGGTCCACCAAATGATGAATGCGGAATGATGAATGATGACCCCCGGCGTCCGCCGGAAGTTTCTGATCACCCATCACGATTCTTCAAGAGGGCGCTTCCCCGCTCCGCGATCATAACAGTGGGCGTATTGGTGTTCCCCGAAGTGATGGTCGGCATGATCGAAGCATCGATCACGCGCAGGCGTTCGATGCCGCGCACGCGGAGCCGCGGGTCCACCACCGCTAGAGGGTCGTTCTCGCGCCCCATCCTGCAGGTGCCGATGGGATGAAAGATGGTAGTGCCGATGTTGCCGGCGGCGCGCACCAGTTCTTCCTCGGTCTGGAACGCCGGACCGGGCGTGAATTCTTCCGGCTCGTAAGGCTTCAGCGCCTGGGAGCCGGTCACGATGCGGCGAGTGAGGCGGATGGCATCGACGGCGACTTTGCGGTCCTCGGCCGTGGCCAGGTAGTTGCACTGGATCGACGGGTAAGCGCGCGGGTCGGGCGAGGTGATGCGCACGTGGCCGCGGGAAGTCGGCCGCAGGTTGCACGCGCTGGCGGTGAAGGCGGGAAAACGGTGCGGCGGCTCGCCGAAGCGGTCGAGCGAGATCGGCTGCACGTGGTACTCGAGGTTGGCCGTCGCCTGCGCGGGATCGGATTTCACGAACGCACCCAGCTGCGACGGCGGCATGGTCATGGGACCGGTGCGGAACAGCGCGTACTCGAGGCCGATCTTCGCCTTCGCCCACCACGAATGGAGCATCGTGTTGAGCGTTAGTGCATTCTTCACCTTGAACGCCATCCTCAACTGCAGGTGGTCCTGGAGATTCTCGCCGACCGGAGAATCGTGCACGACGGGAATGCCGTGCCGCTGCAACACCGCCCCCGGCCCGATGCCGGAGAGCTGGAGGATCTGGGGGCTGCCGATCGCGCCGGCGGTCAGGATGGTTTCTCGCCGCGCCGCCGCGAACTGCGCCTCCCTCATTTTCCCATCCTGCTGCTCGAACTCCACGCCCAGCACGCGGCGGCCATCGAGCCGCAACTTCTTCACCAGCGCGCCGGTGACGACGGTCAGGTTGGGCCGCTTGAGTGCGGGCCGCAGGAACGCCTTCGATGCGCTCCAGCGCACCCCGCTCTTCTGGTTCACCTCGAAGCGCGAGACGCCCTCGTTGTCACCGCGATTGAAGTCCTCCGTCCGCGGGATGCCCGATTCGACCGCCGCGTCGCGGAACGCTTCCATGATTTCCCACCGCGCGCGCGGCGTCTCGACGCGCCATTCCCCGCCTTCGCCGTGCTTTTCGTCCGCGCCGCGCCAGTGGTCCTCGACCTGCATGAACACCGGCAGCACGTTGCGCCACGCCCAGCTGGAATCGCCGGAGAGCTGCGCCCACTCGTCGTAATCGCGCGCCTGCCCGCGCAGGCAAAGCATGGCGTTGATCGAGGACGATCCGCCCAGCACACGCCCGCGCGGGTAGTTGATGGCGCGGCCGTTCAGCCCCGGCTCGGGCTCGGTCTTGTAGCACCAGTCGGTGCGGGGATTGCCGATGCAGTAGAGATAGCCGACCGGGATGTGGATCCAGATCCAGTCGTCCTTCCCGCCCGCCTCGAGCAGCAGCACCGAAACGTCCGGGTCGGCCGACAGCCGGTTCGCCAGCACGCACCCCGCCGTGCCGGCGCCGGCGATGACGTAGTCGAATGGCCCCATGCTACGCACTTGAGAGAGTGACTCGTTTCTCGTTGCTCGTTACTGGTGGCGTGCTTCTTGCAAGAAGCCTGACACAACAACGCCCTGAAGATCAAGGTTCTGTCGGCGCCGCCGACGCAAGGTCGAGAAACGAATAACGAGCAACGAATCACCCCTTCAAACTACAAGCGGCTCCTCCTCCATCGCCGCAATTTGCTCCCGCAGCTCGAGTATGCGGTCCTGCCAGTAGCGCTGCGTGCCGAACCAGGGAAACGCCACCGGGAACGCGGGATCATCCCAGCGCCGCGCGATCCACGCCGAGTAATGCAGCAGGCGCAGCGTCCGCAGCGCTTCCACCAGCACTGTCTCGGCTGGATCGAATTCACTGAAGTCCTCGTAACCCGCGAGCACGTCCGCCAGCTGGCGCGTCATCGACGCGCGGTCTCCCGAGAGCAGCATCCACAGGTCCTGCACCGCGGGCCCCATGCGGCTGTCGTCGAAGTCCACGAAATGCGGGCCATCATCCGTCCAGAGGATGTTGCCGGCGTGGCAATCGCCGTGCAGGCGGATGCGTTTTACGATTCCCGCGCGATCGAAGCAATAGCGCACGCCGTCCAGCGCCAGTGCCGCCGCGGCCTCCCACGCTTCCAGCACGTCGTCGGGAATCTGTCCGCTTTCGAGCAGCCAGTCGCGCGGCTCGGTGCCGTGGCTTTCAATGTCGAGCGTGGGCCGCTCGTGGAACGCGCTCACCGCGCCGACCGCATGGATGCGTCCGATGAAGCGCCCGATCCATTCGAGCGTCTTGGGATCGTCCAGCTCGGGCTGGCGGCCGCCGCGCCGCGGGTACACGGTGAAGCGGAAGCCCGCGAAGGCATGCAATGTGCCGCCGGCGATAACGAGCGGCGCGACCACCGGTATCTCGCGGCCGGCGAGCTCGAGCGCGAACGCGTGCTCTTCCAGAATCGCGCCGTCGCTCCAGCGCGCCGGGCGGTAGAACTTCGCCACCAGCGGCGGCCCCTCCTCCATCCCGAACTGGTAGACGCGGTTCTCGTAGCTGTTCAGACCGGTGAGCCGCCCGTCGGGGCGCAGCCCGACACTCGCCAGCGCGTCGAGCGCGACGTCGGGGGTCAAGCCTGAGTAGGGAGCGGGTTTCACCCGGCGTAGCAGAGTGATGCGTGCTGAGTGATGGAGGATGAACGCTGAGAAACTTCCGGCGGGCGCCGGAGGTCATCATTCATCATTCCGCATTCATCATTCAGATGGTCCGTCACCATTATCTCGTCACCCGTATCTCGTCACGCGTCATTAGTGAGGCACGACCCGATCTTTCGCTGCCAGTCTGTGGGAAAATACGCATCCCGATTTTCCAGAACCGGCGGGCCAGGAGGAGGATAGCATCATGCGCATCGCCCTCGCTGCAGCCGCCCTGCTGGCCGGCCTGTGCCTGCTGTCGCCTCTTGATGCGGCATCGGCGCAGAACCTTGCTGCGGCTTACCCCGACAAGCCGGTGCGGCTGGTGGTGCCGTTCGCGCCGGGCGCATCGAGCGACATCATCGCCCGCCTGCTGGGACAAAAGCTGGCCGAGGCACTGGGACAGCAGTTCATCACCGACAATCGCCCCGGCGCGGGCGGCGGCGTCGGCGCCGAGACCGTCGCCCGGGCCGCGCCGGACGGCTACACGCTGATGGTCACCAATCCCGGGCCCAGCCTGAACAACATCCTGCTGCGGAAAAAGCCGGCCTACGGTTTCTCGGATTTCGCGACCATCCTCTACATCGGCTCGACGCCGCTCATCGCTGTCGCCAACCCGAAATTTCCGCCGAACGACATGAAGGAACTCATCGCTTACGCCAGGGCGAATCCCGGCAAGGTGACCTGGGGCTCCTCGGGCACCGGCAGCAACCCGCACTCGGCGCTGGAGACGCTGAAAGCA
>CAZFRR010000044.1:0-7838 GCA_964521405.1 uncultured Streptomycetaceae bacterium
ACTCGGAACTCGGAACTCGGAACTCGGAACTCGTAACTCGGAACTCGGAACTCGGAACTCGGAACTCGGAACTCGGAACTCGGAGATTGATATGGAAGTCACCCGAACACTCGCCAAATTCATCGTTAATCACCGCTACGCGGATATCCCGGAAAAAGTGCGGCACGAGGCGGCGCGCTCGTTTCTTAACTGGGTCGGCTGCGCGGTCGGCGCTTCGCGCCACGAGACGGTGGAGAACGCGCTCGCGGCGCTCGGCGAGTTCTCCGGCCCGCGCGAGGCTACGGTGCTCGGGCGCGGCGACCGGCTCGACATCATGCTCGCGGCGCTCATGAACGGGACCACGTCGCATACCTTCGACTTCGACGACACGCATCTCAAGACCGTCATCCATCCCAGTGGACCGGTCGCCTCCGCGATCCTGGCGCTGGCCGAGAGAAAACCGGTCCAGGGGGACGCCTTCCTGCACGCCTTCATCCTCGGGGTGGAGGTCGAATGCAGGATTGGCAATGCGGTCTATCCGTCGCACTACGACGTGGGCTGGCACATCACCGGCACCACCGGGGTCTTCGGCGCAGCCGCGGCCGCCGGCAGGCTCATGGGGTTGAGCGAGCAGCAGATGGTGTGGGCGCTCGGCATCGCCGCGACGCAAGCCTCGGGGCTGCGCGAGATGTTCGGCTCAATGGTGAAGCCGATGCATCCCGGCAACGCCGCGAAGAACGGCCTGCTGGCCGCGCTGCTCGCCTCGAAGAATTTCACCAGCGCCGAGCAGGGCATCGAGGGGCGGCGCGGTTTTGCCAACGTGCTCGCGACCCAGCGCAACTACGAGGAAATCACCGGGAAGCTGGGCGAGACCTGGGAAATATCGTTGAACACCTACAAGCCCTACGCCTGCGGCATCGTCGAGCACCCGATCATCGACGGCTGCATCCAGTTGCGCAACGAGCACAGTTTAAAGGCCGGCGATATCGAAAGTATCTCCCTGAGAGTCCATCCGCTGGTATTGGAGCTTACCGGTAAGAGAACGCCTCAAGCCGGCCTTGAAGGCAAGTTCAGCGTCTACCACTCGGCGGCGGTGGGCGTCCTCTTCGGCGCGGCGGGTGAGGCGCAGTACAGCGATGCGGTCGTCCGTGACGCCCGCATAATGTCGCTGCGCGACCGGGTCACGGCGACGGTGGATCGGGCGATGCACGAAGATCAGGCGCATGTCTCGATCAAATTGAAGAATGGCAAGACCCTGGAAAAGTACGTCGAGCACGCGGTCGGCAGCCTCGCCCGGCCCTTGTCTGACGCCGACCTGGAGACCAAGTTTCGCAGCCTGGTGGAGGGCATCCTTTCCAGGGCCGAGACCGACCAGCTGATCCGGCTGTGCTGGGACGTGGGCAAGTTGAAGGATGCGGGGGAGGTCGCGCGCGCTGCGGTGCCCGCCGGCTCGACAAAACCAAAAATCAAGGCGCAGGCACGATGAAACTCTATCTGACCGACAACTCGGGCAACTCGTACAAGGTGCGGGTGCTCGCGTCCATCCTCAAGGTTCGCTACAAGAAGGTGCACGTGGAGTGGGACGCCAAGGAGCACAAGCAGCCGGCGTTTCTCAAGATGAATCCGCGCGGCCAGGTGCCGGTGATGGTGATCGAGGGGAAGGCATTCTGGGACTCCACCGCGCACCTTGTGTATCTCGCGCGCAAATATGGCGGCAGGAAGTGGCTGCCCCCCGACCCGCTCGGCATGGCCGAAGTTTCGCAATGGCTGGCTTTCGCCCAGAACGAGGTCTATTTCGGCCTGCAATGGGCGCGCGGCGTGGCGAAGGGCTTGAGGGGCGGCAACCTCGAGGAATACCAGGGCTACGGCCGCAAGGCGCTCGATGCGCTCACCTGGCGGCTGGAGCAGCACGATTGGCTCGCTCTCAACCGGCCGACCATCGCGGACATCGCGTGCTATCCGTACGTGAAGCGCGCGCCGGAGGGCGGCCTGTCGCTCGACGCCTATCCCGCGGTGAAGGCCTGGCTGAAGCGTTGCGAGAAGATTCCGGGCTGGCTCAAGCTCGATTGATGCGTGACATGTTCCAGCGTGACGTGATCCAGCGTGACGTGATAAAGCGTGACGTGATGAGGCGTGACATGATAAGGCGAGGATAAACAATTGTTTTTCGCGCTTTACATGTCACGCACCACCATGTCACGCACCACCATGTCACGCACCACCATGTCACGCAGTACCATGTCACGAATCATCATGTCACTATTGAATTTGCGAGGAAATAGATGCTGAAAATTGGCGTGCTGCTTGGAGATGATATCGGTTTGGAAGTGGTGCCCGAAGCCGTCAAGGTGATGAAGGCGGCGGCGGCGAAGACGGGCCTGCAGGTCGAGTGGCAGGAACTGCCCATCGGCAAGCGCGGGCATGAGCTGCACGGAAACACCTTTCCCCAGGTCACCGTGGATGCGCTGGCGAAGACGGACGGCTGGGTCTGCGGCCCTATCGGCCACAACGCCTATCCGCGCAACGACCCGACCTGGGTGATGCCGCCGGTGCGCAAGCGCTTCGAGCTCTTCGCCAACGTGAAGCCGGTGAAGTCCTACGCCAACATCGCCTCCGTGCACAAGGACGTCGACATCGTGTTCCTGCGCGAGACCACCGAGGGCATGATGTCGGGCAGCGTGGTGCTGGCGGGCAGCGGCGAGTTCCAGCCCAACGAGGACATCGCCATCGGCATGCGCGTCGTCACCCGCAAGGGGGCGAACCGCGTGGCGCGCGAGGCGTTCGAAATCGCCCGCACGCGCAAGCGCAAGATGGTGACGGCGCTCCACAAGGAGCCGGTCTATCGCCTGGTGTGCGGCATGTTCGCGCGCGAGTGCCGCAAGGTTGCGCTGGAATACCCGGACGTCCAGTTCAACGAGGTGCTGATCGACGGCTTCGCGCTGAAGCTCGTCATGAAACCGCAGCAGTACGACGTGGTGGTGACCACCAACCAGTTCGGCGACATCGTGACCGACGAGGGAGCGGGGCTCGTCGGCGGCCTCGGGCTCGCGCCGGGGCTGGTGGTGGGCGACACGCAGGCGATGGCGCAGGCGACGCACGGCTCCGCGCCGGACATCGCGGGCAAGAATATCGCCAACCCCTACGCCATGATCATGTCGGGGAAGATGCTCTTCGAGTGGCTGGGCCGCAAGCGGGGCGAGGAAAAGGCCACGCAAGCCTCAAAGCTCATCGACGCCGCAATGGACAGGGTGATCGCGGAAGCGAAGCATCTCACCGGGGACCTGGGCGGCAAGGCCAGTACCAGGGAGATGGGAGATGCGGTGGCGGCGGCTGTTTAACAGTCAGGATTCGTCGAACGGTCCCTCTGTGGAAGGATAGGCACGTGAAACTTGAAAACGAGCGGGAAAGCGACCAGGTCGAGGATCGCCGCGGCAGCGGCTTCGCAGCCAAGGGCGGTATCGGCATTGGCACCATCGCGCTTGCGCTCGTGGCGTGGTACTTCGGTATCGACCCGCAGGTGGTCCTGGATGCCTCGCAGGCGGTGTCAACACCCGCGACGACGCAGAGCGCGCCGCAACCCGGGCCGCGGGATGAACTGTCGGTCTTCGTGAGCAAGGTGTTGGGGACGACGGAGCAGACCTGGGACGACATTTTCCGCTCCGGCGGCTCCCAGTACCGCCGCCCGAAGCTCGTGCTGTTCACGGGCTCGACGCCTTCGGCCTGCGGCACGGGCCAGGCGGCAATGGGCCCCTTCTACTGCCCGGGCGACGAAAAGGTCTATATCGACCTCGCCTTCTTCCAGGACCTGCGCAGCCGCTTCCAGGCTCCCGGGGATTTTGCGCAGGCTTACGTGATCGCGCACGAAGTGGGCCACCACGTGCAGAAGCTGCTCGGCATCACGGAAAAGATGGACGCCATGCGCAAGCGCCTGAACGAGGCGGATTTCAACCGGGCTTCGGTGCGGCTCGAGCTGCAGGCCGACTGCTTCGCCGGCGTGTGGGCGCATCACGCGCAAAAGACCCGCGGCATCCTCGAGCCGGGGGACCTGGAGGAGGGGCTCACCGCCGCCGCCGCGATCGGCGACGACCGGCTGCAGCGCCAGTCGCGCGGCGTGGTGGTGCCGGAGTCGTTTACCCACGGCAGCTCGGCGCAGCGCGTGCGCTGGTTCCGGGCCGGCTTCGAGACGGGACGCCTCAACGCCTGCGACACCTTTGCCGCGGCCGCGCTTTAGTGTCCTGAGTCGCTAATTCGCTGAACAAAAGATGCCGACAATTGACGCCATACTTTGTCGCAAATCCTCGCCAGGTGTCCAACCTGGCTGCGGTTTGCTTCGCGTCTGGCGCCAATTTCGACACTTTTGTCGTACCTAACGCTTCGGTAGGGTGGCGATCTATCAACGAACTAGCGACTCAGGACACTAGCAACGCGCTGCATGCCCGATAGTGAGTAGAATGCGGCGACCAGCAGGAGGAGGCGTCATGAGAAATTCAGCAGCCGTGGCAGTCATTACGGTGGCCTTGTTGTCGTCTGCATTCACCGCGCCTTCGGTCGCGCAGCCCTACCCGGGGAAGCCGATCCGCATCGTCATCCCGTGGCCCGCGGGCGGCATCACCGACGTCATCACGCGCGGCATCGCGCTGCACCTGGCGGAGGTGCTCGGCCAGCCGATCGTGATCGACAACCGGCCCGGCGCCGGGGGCACGCTCGGTTCCGCGCTCGTCGCCAAGGCCAACGCCGACGGCTACACGCTGCTGATGGACGACGTCGCCAGCCATTGCATTTCGTCCACGCTCTACACGAAGTTGAGCTACGACCCGGTCAAGGACTTCGAGCCCGTGATGCTGGTGGCGGGCTCGCCGATGGTGCTGATCGCGAACCCGTCGCACAAGGTGACGACGCTGCCGCAGTTGATCGAGCTCGCCAAGTCGAAGCCCGGCCAGCTGAACTACGCCTCGTCCGGCAACGGCGCGATCACCCATCTCGGGGCGGTGCGGCTGCAGCGCATGGTCGGCATCAACCTCGTGCACGTGCCGTTCAAGGGCAGCGTCCCCGCGACCACCTCGGTGATCTCCGGCGAGACCGCCATTGCGTTCTCGACCATACCCGCCGCGGTAGGTCAGGCGAAAGCCGGGCGTCTCACGCTGATCGCCGTATCGTTTCCCAAGCGCTCGCCGCAGCTGCCGGACGTGCCGACCGTCGCCGAGACCGTCGGCGAATTCGACCTCGGCCTGTATTCGGGTCTGTGGGCGCCCGCCGGCACGCCCCGCGCCATCGTCGAGCGGCTGCACGCCGAATTCGTGAAGGCGATGGAGCAGCCGCGGGTGAAGGAGATCCTCACCGCCAACTCCGCCGAGCCGGGGCGCATGACGCCCCCGCAGTTCAAGGTCTACCTCGCGAAGGAAGTGAAGGTCTGGGGCGAGGTGGTGCGCGCCGCGGGCGTGAAGATCGAATAAGGGGAGACTGATTCAATGGATCTCGGCATCAAGGGGAAATCAGCCATCGTCACCGGCGGCAGCCGCGGCATCGGCCGGGAGACGGCGCGTCAATTCCTCGAGGAGGGCGTGCGCGTCACGATCTGCGGGCGCAACGCGGAAACGATAGAGCGCTCGCGCGCGGAACTCGCGCAGGCGACTGGCGGCGACGTTCATGCTGTCGTCGCGGACATGATGAAGGAAGCCGACATCGCGCGGCTGGTGAACAGTGCGAGGGAGCGCTTCGGCGGCGTGGACATCCTGGTGAACAACGCCGGGCAGATGTACTCGGGGCGCTTCGCGGTGTTGAACGACGCGGGCTTGAAGGAGCAGCTCGAGACCAAGCTGTTCGGCTTCATGCGCGCGATCCGGCTGGTGTACCCGATGATGAAGGCAAAGCGCTGGGGCCGCATCGTCAACCTGATCGGCGGCGCCGGCAAGGAGCCCGATCCCTACATGTTCGGCAGCGGCATCACCAACAGCGCGCTGCTCAACATCACCAAGTCGCTCTCGACCGAATTCGGCGAGGACGGCGTGCTGGTGAATGCCGTGTGCCCCGGCTGGGTGGACACCAACCTCTGGCAGCGCAACGCGCAGGGGCTGGCGGCCGAGTTGCAGGCGAAGAGCGAAGAGGAAGCGCGCCGCCTCGCGGCGCGCAAGAACTCGCTCAACCGCTTCGGCCGGCCGGAAGAGCTCGCCAACGCGATCGTGTTCCTGTGCTCGGAGCGCGCGAGCTACATCACCGGCGTGTCGTTGAATCTCGATGGAGGCAGGCTGAAGAGCCTGTGGTAGGCGCGCGTGCGTCGATTCCTGCCATTGCTGGCGCTGGGTGCTCTGGCCGTTCCTGTATGCGGCCTTGGCCAGCAGCGCCCGATCGACCCGTTCCGTTCCGCCGCGGACGGAATCGGACCCGCGTCCGTCAGCGCCACTCGCTTGCTTGCGCAAGCGGAGACAGCTACACCCCGTGCTCGGCCCGCAGTCAACGTCGGCGGGCGCGTTGAGCGGCCGGAGATCAGGGTCGGGGATCTGTGGAGATTCCGGATTACCGACAGGTTTACCAACCAGTCCGAAGCGGTTGCCATTGAAGTCACGAACGTGACGGAGAGCCGTATTCATACCAGAAGCTCGCGATCCACTTCGGGTGCGGCGACTCCGCCGGCCGCCGCCGGGTTCGTCGAGGTCTGGGACCGAGACTGGAACCAGCTCAGCACTGGCGCCATCGCCTTCAATCCGTTTTATCCCGCGTTCCAGTTTCCGCTGGAACAGGGCAAGCAATGGCCCGGTACCGTGCAGTGGGACAGCGGCTCTGGAACCCTGAAGCACCAGATGACATCGCAAGTGGCGGGCTGGGAGCGTGTTACCGTGCCGGCCGGGACCTTCGATGCGCTTAAAATTACCGTGCGTGGCGTCATTAGTGAATCCGGAACCATTAACTATTATTCGCAGTCCGGCACTCTGTCCAACGTGATCTGGTATGCGCCGGCCGTCGGCCAGGTCGTCAAGAAAGAAGTGAATCACATCGATAACTCCTCCATCGCGCTGGGCAGGTTGTCCGAGCGCTGGGAGCTGGTCGAATATCGGCCCAACTGACAGGAAAGTTTATGTTGAAGATTGGAATCTTGTTGGGCGACGACATCGGGCTGGAAGTCGTGCCCGAGGCCGTGAAGGTGATGAAGGCCGCGGCGAAGAAAGTCGGGCTGGCGATCGAGTGGAGCGAGCACCCGATCGGCAGGCGCGGCCACGAGCTGCACGGGCACACCATGCCCGCAGTTACGGTCGCCGCGCTGGAGAAGTCGGACGGGTTCTTGTGCGGGCCCATCGGCCATGCTGCCTACCCGCGCAACGACCCGACGTGGATCATGCCGCCGCTCCGGAAGCGCCTGGATCTCTACGCCAGCATCAAGCCAGTCAAGTCCTATCCCGACATCCCGTCCGTCCACAAGAACGTGGACATCGTGTTCCTGCGCGAAGTGACGGAAGGCATGCAGTCCTCCGATACCGTGGTCGCGGGCACCGGCGAATTTCGCCCCAACGATGAGATCACCATTGCCTCGCGCATCATTACGCGCAAGGGCTCGAGCCGCGTGGCGCGCGAGGCGTTCGAGATCGCGCGTACCCGCCCACGGAGGATGGTCACGTCGGTGCACAAGGAGCCGGTCTACCGGCTCGCCTGCGGCATGTTTGCCGAGGAGTGCCGCAAGCTGGCGAAGGAGTACCCGGATGTGAAGCTCGAGGAAGTGCTGGTGGACGGCTTCGCGATGAAGCTCGTCATGAACCCGCAGCAGTTCGACGTCGTGGTCACCACCAACCAGTTCGGCGACATCGTCACCGATCTGGGCGCGGGGCTCGTCGGCGGTCTCGGCCTGGCACCCGGACTGGTGGTCGGTG
>CAZFRR010000045.1:0-26327 GCA_964521405.1 uncultured Streptomycetaceae bacterium
GCTGCACATCGCGACGCTCGGCACCATACTCGCCATCATCATGGCGCTGCCGCTGGGACTGCTCGCGGCCAACAACATCACGCCCAACGCCTGGCTCAACACTTTCGCCAGGCTGATGCTGGTGTCCTCGCGCTCGGTCAACTCGCTGGTGTGGGCGCTGCTGTTCGTCGCCATCTTCGGCCCCGGCGCGCTGGCGGGCACCATGGCCATCGCGTTCCGCTCGATCGGCTTCGTCGGCAAGCTCTTCGGCGAGGCGCTGGAGGAGACGCGCCCCGGACCGATCGAGGCGCTGAAGGCCGCGGGCGCGCCGTGGCCCTCGATCTTCATCAAGGGCTACTGGCCGCAGGTGGAGCCGGCGTTCTGGGCGATCGCGCTCTTCCGCTGGGACATCAGCGTGCGCGAGTCGGCGGTGCTGGGACTGGTCGGCGCCGGTGGCATCGGCATGGCGATCAACGCGGCGATGGACCTGTTCCAGTGGGAGCGGGTGGCGCTGATGCTGCTGACGATCTTCGCGGTGGTGATCGTGGCGGAGATCGCGGTCACCTACATCCGCAAGAAAATCATTTAATTAGCCGCCAAGACGCCAAGGCGCCAAGAGAAACGGAATAGACGCTCTAGCGAGGTGCCCCCATCCTACCTTCCCCCGTGAGCAGGGGAAGGGGATAAACAGGATTAACAAAATAAAATGCGGAACTGAACCACCAAGACGCCAACGTGCCAAGGAAAACCGGGAATCGCAGATCAACGCAGGGAATCAGGGGAGGGTAGCGAAGATGACCGCGCCTGAGCAGTCTGACAGCACCACGCTCGAGGTGGTGAAAAACGGGCCGTACCGGGTGAGCGGCGCCTGCCGCGTGCGCAATGCGCGCGGCGAGGACGTGCCCACGCGCGGCAGGTTCGCGCTGTGCCGTTGCGGCAGCTCGTCGAACAAGCCGTTTTGCGACGGCACGCACTCGAAGATCGGCTTCGAGGGCACGCGCTTCACAACGGAATCACCGGACGCCGCGCAGCCGTACCGCGGCAAGCGGATCACGATCCACGACAATCGCGCGCTGTGCGCGCATTCGGGCATCTGCACCGACGGCCTGCCCGGCGTGTTCCGCCTGGGCCAGGAGCCGTGGATCGAGGCCGACGGAGCGGACGCGGCAGCGGCCATCGCGATCGTCCAGCGCTGCCCATCGGGGGCGCTGAGCTATTCGCTCGACGGCGTGCCTCCGCCTGCGGGACCGGGCGAGTGCCTGATCACCGCTTCGGCGAATGGGCCCTATTTCGTCAGCGGCCGGGTGGAATTGCGCGCCGACGGCGCTATGCCGCGCGAACCCGACCGCTACGCGCTGTGCCGCTGCGGGGGATCGAAGAACAAGCCGTTCTGCGATGGCACGCACTGGGCGATACAGTTCGACGAGGGCCGCGGCCGGCAGGCGGGCATGTTCGCGCCGCCGCTCGGCGTCAGGCGCTTGAGCTTCGTCGTTGGAGGGCTGTTGGTCGCCGGCGTGGCCGCCGCGATTCTTGCGATCGAAGCCGCAGGCAAGTGGTCGGCTCCGGGCTTCCTCGGCCCCGGCGGGCTCATACCCGATCTCAATCTCGCGCTTGAGCTCCTGTTGCTGGCGGGCCTCACCTTCGGTTACTGGCTCGCGAAGCGGGGCAACATTGCGGCGCACCGCTACAACCAGACCATCTGGGTGCTGGTGAACGCGGTGCTGGTCGCGCTCATCATGGCGCGCGGCATGGAAAACGCGGCGCTCGAAGCCGCGTCCGACCTCGCCAAGCCGCACCTGCTGGTGCCGTGGCTGCATGCGGCGCTGGGCACCGCGACGGTCGCCGCGGGGTTGTGGCTGGTGCTGCAGATGAATGGTCTGCTGCCGCAGCGGCTGCACGTGCGCGGCTGGAAGACGCTGATGCGGGTCACGCTGGCGGGCTATTGGGCGGTGGCGCTGCTCGGCCTCGCGATCTACTACCTCTGGTTCATGCGGTGAACCGCCATGATGGAAAAGGTTACTGACACCTTTTCCAGACCCCTAATGGTTCCGTTTTGTTTCTATCGGCGTTCATCGGCGTTCATCGGCGTCTAATTCTTTTTCCACAGCTCCGCGAAGGCGCTCACCGCCGCGTCCACGTCCGGCGCGGAGATATGGCGGTGGGTGACGAAGCGCAGCGTCCAGATGTCCGCTGGAGCAACCATCACGCCTTTTGCCTTCAAGTCCGCCGACCACTGCGCGGCGCGGCGGCCGCTCTTTCTCAAGTCCACGCGCACCAGGTTGGTTTCAACGTCCTTGGGATCGCACAGGCTCGCGTCGATGCGATGAAAGCCTTCGGCAAGCCGCTTGGCGGTCTGATGGTCCTCGGGCAGGCGGTTCACCATCGTTTCCAGCGCGACGATGCCGGCGGCGGCGAGCGGCCCGGCCTGGCGCAGGTTGCCACCAACCATGCGACGGTAGGCGCGTGCCCGCTCGATGAACGCGGCGCTGCCGCAGAGTATGGATCCGACCGGTGCGGACAATCCCTTAGAAACACAGAAACACACCGAATCTGAATATTCGGCAATTTCTTTGGGCGTGCAGCCCAAGGAAATTGCTGCGTTGAAGAGGCGCGCGCCGTCGAGGTGTACCGGAACATTATTGTCACGCGCGAGCCCGTAGACTGCCCGCATGTGCGCGAGCGGCAACACCGCGCCGCCCGAGCGGTTGTGGGTATTTTCCATCCAGACCAGCGCCGTGCCCATATGCTGGCGGGTGACGGGCCGTAGGGTCTCGCGCAGCGCCTCCACGTCCATCGCGCCGCGCTTGCCGGGGACGCCGCGGTAGAAAAGGCCCGCCACGCTGGCGATGCCACCCAGCTCGGCGTTCAAAGTGTGCGAGCCGTCTTCCAGCAGCACTTCGCCTCCGCGCTGGGCGTGGGTGAGCATCGCGACGAGGTTCGCCATGGTGCCGCTCGGCATGAAGGCGCCGGCTTCCTTGCCGGTGCGGCCGGCAGCCAGCGCTTCGAGTTTCTTGACCGTCTCGTCGCCGTCGCGCGAGTCATCGCCGAAGGTGGCCTCGCGCATGGATTCGAGCATGGCCTCGGTGGGGCGGGTGAGGGTGTCGCTTCTGAGATCGATCATGTGAGTTAAACCTCTAACCGCAGAGGACGCTGAGGACGCAGAGGAATACCAACAACAAAAATCAGGTTACTACGGATATTGACCAATTATACCGTTGCTGTTTTCTCGCTTGATGCCGCAAATTCCGTTGGATCTTGTGATTCATCATTCGTTTGATCTTACTCCGCGTCCTCGGCGTCCTCAGCGGTGAGAGTTTGCAGTTTCAGCGTACAGCGAGGAGATACTCGGCGAGTTCGCAGAAACCCGCGCCGCTTGCTGCGGCGGTCACGTAGCGCGGCTCGTGCTCCAGCCGCCCTGCGAACTCGCGGATGTTGGCAACGCCGATCGCGTGCGGAAAGTAGGCAAACATCGGCGCATCGTTCGGCGAGTCGCCGACGAACACGTACGTTGCTCGCGCAGCATCGAGGTCGATGGCAAAGGCCTCGTGCATGAGCCGCTTCGTCATCGTGAGCTTGTCGTGGCCCCCGAACCAGCCGTTGACGTGGATCGAACTCACTTTCGCGGTGAGGCCGCGCGCCTGCATCAGCTGAACAATGCGGTCCACCGCAGCGCGCGGGAGTTTCTCGACGTCCTCGCAGTAATCGATGGCGAGGTCGGACTCGCGGTAGGCCTGGTCGGCGGCGACTGCCGCGCCCGGAACCGCCGCCACGATGCTCGCCCCGATTCTCAGCAGTTGTTCTCGTTGAGCGGCCCGCGTTGCGGCATCCTGCACATAGCCGCGATGCATCTTGCGCGCCGCCGGGTCGTAACGGAAATAGAGCGCGCCGTTCTCGCCGACGACCGCGGTAACCGGCCACATGCGCGCGATGTGATCGCACCACCCGGCGGGCCGGCCGGTGATCGGGATGACCGTGAGCCCCGCTTGCTGCAGGCGCTCCATCGCCGCATACGCCGCCGCGGTGAGCCGCCCGTCCGTGGTCAGGGTATCGTCGATATCACAAAGAACGCCGCGGATTCGGCGGCGTTCTTCAATGGGAAAATCACTCAGCGGTAACATGAAAATCGTCAGTTTTAATTGATGAACGGCAAGCGAAAGTGCGGCCGTTCATCGACAAACCTCTTCGCCGGCCGGCGGCTCGGGCTGCGCGACGAAACCGAAACGGTGCGGCACGTCGCGCGAGACGATCGCCTCGATCTTGAGGCTCGAGTCGCGATATTTCAGCCACAGCAGCACCGGTTTGCGCTGCTGGGCCATTTCCATCAACTCATCGAGCGCCGCCTCGGGCAGGGGCTTGCCGTTGGCGTCGGTGAGATACGGCAGCAGCCGCTCGAGATCGCGGTCGTGTATTGTGGCCGGGCCCTGCCCGGTCTCGAGCAGCACTGTGCCGTTCTCGTCCATCCACGCACCGCCCAGGCTCGCGACCGGGCTGCCGGTGTGGGCCGACAGGGCGAGTGCCGCGCCTTCGGGGCTGACGATGCGCAGCACGATCGGCGTGTAAGCGAGGTCGACGAACACGCGCTGCGGTCCATTCTGGAAGTACCAGCAACCCCGCTCGTCGCGCGCGTAATTGCGCCCGATGAACTCGGTCACGAGGGCGTTGCCGATGCGCTCGCCCTTGATCAGCCAGTTGCCGCGCCGGTCGAGCGAGAGCCAGCCGTAGACCGCGGGCACACTGGGCCACTTGGCCATTCCGCGGAGAACAATCTCATCCATGGAAAAAATTTACCGCAGAGGCGCTGAGGCGCTGAGAAAGCGACAAAAACAATGAAAAAATGCAACAGGAAGCCCAGAAGCCCCCACTATTGGTGATTCCAACCTTCTGAAAATTGGATTCTTCTCCGAGTCTCTGCGTCTCCGCGGTGAAAATTACTGTTCCTCGGCATGCGTGGCGGTCTTGGCATGATGCTCGGCGAGGTTCTTCTGAACGTGGGGCGGCACCGGGTCGTAGCGCGCGAATTCGATAGAGTACGAGCCCTGGCCGGCCGTCACCGATTTCAATCGCGCCTGGTAGTTGTTGAGTTCCGACAGCGGCACCTGGCCCTTGATGACGAGCGTGCCCGGCGCAGCCGAGTCCGTGCCGGAGAGCTGGCCGCGTTTCGCCGAGAGGTCGCCGGCAATGTCGCCCATGGCGCCCTCGGGCGCTGTGATCTCGATGTTGACGATGGGCTCGAGGATGATCGCGCGCGCCTTGCCGATCGCATCCATGAAGGCGCGCTTGCCCGCGGCGATGAAGGCGACTTCCTTGGAATCCACGTCGTGGTACTTGCCGTCGTAGACAGTGACGCGGACATCGTGCACCGGGTAGCCCGCGACCGGCCCGGTTTCCAGCACCTGCCGCACGCCTTTCTCGACGGCGGGGATGAACTGGTGGGGGATGGCGCCTCCCTTCACCTGGTCCACGAAGTCGAACCCCGAGCCGCGCTTCAGGGGCTCGACCTTGAGGAACACCTCGCCGAACTGCCCCGCGCCGCCGGTCTGCTTCTTGTGCCGGTGGTGGCCTTCGGCCCGGGCGGTGATGGTTTCGCGGTAGGGAATGCGCGGCGGCTTGGTCGAGACCTCGACGTGGTACTGGTTCGCCATGCGGTCGAGGACGTAGCGCATATGGAGATCGCCCAGCCCGCTGATGATGGTCTGGTTGACCGTGGCATTGTGCTCGACCCTGAAGGTGGGGTCCTCGGCGGAGAGCTTGTGCAGCGCGTCCGAGATCTTCTGCTCGTCGCCGCGGCGCTTGGGCTCGATCGCGAGCGAGTGCATCGGCGCCGGAAACTCGAGTGGCAAGAGGTGGATGTGGTCTTCGTCGTGCGAATCGTGCAGCACCGAGTCGAAATGGATCTCGTCCACCTTCGCCACCGCGCCGATGTCGCCCGGCACGAGCGCGTCGGTCTCGACGAACTCCTTCCCTTGCAGCAGATAGGCATGGCCGACCTTGAAGGCCTTGCGCTCCGCGCCGACAAAAAGCTGGGTGTCCTTGGTGATGGTGCCCTGGTGCACGCGGAATACACCCACCTTGCCCACGAACGGGTCGATCATCACCTTGAAGACATGGGCGAGCACGTGCTTCTTCGGGTCGGGCTCGGCGTGCACCGGCTGCGCCTTGTCGCCCACGCCTTTCAGCAGCTGGGGCGGGTTGCCCTCGGTGGGGTTGGGCATCAGCTTCACGAAGACATCGAGCAGCTCGGCAACGCCGGCGCCGTTCCTCGCGGAGACGAAGCACACCGGGATCAGGTGCCCCTCGCGCAGCGCCTTCTCGAACGGCGCGTGCAGGGCTTCCGGCTCGATTTCCCCTTTCTCGAGATAGGTCGCCATCAGCTCTTCGTCCACCTCGACCACCTGGTCCACCAGCGCGCTGTGCGCCTCTTCCACCGAGGAGAAATCCGACTCCCCGGATGGGTTGAAGAAGCAGTCCACCACGCGTTTTCCCCCGTCGGCTGGCAGGTTGATCGGCAGGCATTCTTTACCGAAGGCGGCCTGCAGTTTCGCCAGCAACCCCGGCAGGTCCGCATTTTCGGTGTCGATCTTGTTGACGATGATCATGCGGCAGAGATCGCGCTTTTTCGCCCACTGCATCATGCGGCTGGTGATCATCTCGATGCCGTTCTGGGCGTTGACCACGATCGCCGCGGTTTCCACCGCCGGCAGCGCGCCGATTGCGCGCCCGATGAAGTCGGGCAGGCCCGGGGTGTCGATGAGGTGCACGCGCGTGTCGCGATGCTGGAAGTGCACGGCCGCGGCGTTGAGAGAATGCTGGTATTGCTTCTCCAGGGCGTCGAAGTCGCAGACCGTGGTGCCCTTTTCCACGCTGCCAGGGCTGATGACTGCTCCGGCCTTCGCGAGCAGCGCTTCTGCGAGCGTGGTTTTGCCCGAACCGCCGTGACCGGTAAGGGCGATGGTGCGGATCATTTCAGGAGAAAACCGGGGCATGGAACTCCTCCTCTTTTTGCCGGGGGTTAGGCCAGTATAGCGGGGCGCGCTTCGCGGATTCAAGGTTAACCCCATCCACCCCGCCGCCGCGTTCATAAGGGGGCATCGATCCGATGCGGGATAGCAAGGAGAAGGTCATGAAATTGAAGAAGATTGCGGCGGCGATCCTGCTGTGGGCCGCGGCGGGCGCGGCGGGCGCGGTAGGGGGCATGGCTGACGTGACGGTCTACGACCGCGCCGAGGGCCGCACGCTGCCGGTCTATCAGCATGAAGGCCGTCACTACGTCGTGGGCAAGCCCGGCAACGAGTACCAGATCCGCGTGCGCAACCGCGCCGGCGCCGACATCCTGGCCGTGGTGTCGGTGGATGGCGTCAACGCGGTCTCCGGCGAGACCGCCAGCTGGGACCAGACCGGCTACGTCCTCGGCCGCTACCAGAACTACGACATCAAGGGCTGGCGCAAGAGCGAGCAGCGGGTCGCGGCGTTTTTCTTTACCGAGCACCAGAACTCCTACGCCGCGCGCACCGGCCGGCCGGACAACGTCGGCGTGATCGGGGTCGCGGTGTTCCGGAAAAAAGCGGAGCCGGAAGCGCGTATCGAGCACTACCGGCCCCGGCGCGATGCGCCCGCCTCGGGAGCGCGTGAGGAAAGCCCGTACTCCGCCGCCGATGATTCTCTGTCCGCAGCCGCCAGCGCACGCTCGGCGGAGAGCGTGGCCGGGTCACGCCATGCTCCCCTCCTGCAGGCTCCGCAGAAGTCGGCCTCGCTCGGCACCGGTCACGGCCGCAGCGAGCCTTCGCACATCACCTATACGAGCTTCGAGCGGGCGACCAGCCATCCCGAGGAAGTGATCGCGATCCATTACAACACCTACTCCAACCTGGTGGCGATAGGCGTGATCCGGGCGCCGCGCCTGGCGCTGCCGTCGCCGTTTCCGGGGCAGTTTGTTCCCGATCCCCGTTGAGCAAATTAACCGCCGAGACGCCGAGACGCCAAGGAATACAAGTTCGAAATCCAGAACGGGAACCTACAGGTTTCTGCTGTGTGGCGGGTTATCTGCGTTCAGGTGTGTTTTGACGGCGGTTCCATTGCCATTCATTCATGGCGTCACGGCGCCTTGGCGGCTGTTCGTAACGGGTTGCTGGTCTGCGGAGGCTCCCGCATACTGGTTACCCGTTATGGCCTGGAGCGCGGAGAATAGCGACGAGGAGCTCATGCTTCTTTATCGCGATGGCGAGGCCGGCGCATTCGACACGCTCTATGCGCGCCACAAGGGCGGGCTCTACCGTTACCTCGCGCGGCAGTGCCGCGACGCGGCGGCGGCCGAAGAGCTCTTTCAGGACGTCTGGATGAACCTCATCCGGGCGCGGTCCGGCTACACGGTCCAGGCGAAGTTCACGACCTACCTCTATCGCCTCGCCCACAACCGCTTGATCGACCACTACCGCAAGCACAGCCACGTTGCCATGGTCTCCTTCGAGGGCGAGGACGGCGAGGCACTGGCAGAGCTGCCGGACGACCGTGAGCGGCCGGCAGATGACACGCTCGACGCAAAGCGCCAGGCGGGGCGGCTGCTGGAACTGATCGCGGAGCTGCCGGAGGCGCAGCGCGAGGCTTTCCTGCTGCAGCAGGAGGGCGGCATGAGCGTGGAGGAAATTGCGCTGGCGACCGGTGTGGCACGCGAGACGGCGAAAAGCCGGTTGCGATACGCGATGAGCCGATTGCGACAGGGAATGCGCGAATGGCGTTGAACGACGACAATCGGGCCAGCGCCCCGGGGAACGCGGAGCGCGATCCCCGGCTCGACCGGGCCTACCGCTTGGCCGGGCTTGAGGAGCCTCCGGCCCGCCTCAATGCGGCGATACTCGCTGCGGCGCGGCGGGAGGTCGGGGCGCGCCCGCACTCCCTGTCCCCGGAGCTGCGCCGGTGGCGTGTGCCGGTATCGATCGCTGCTGTGGTCGTGCTGAGCTTCAGCCTGGTCACGCTGGTCAAAGAGGAGGGGGGGGAGCCCCTCCTGCGGCCCCTGCCCGAGGCGCCGCCATCCCGCCCGCCTGCCGCGCAGCCGGCCGATACGGTCCAGCCTGCTGCGGTCGTGCCCGGCGCGCGGCAGATGCGCGACCAAATCGCAGAACCCGTGCCGGCGCGACTGGTGCGGCGGGAGGATGCCGCTGCGGGCGCCCCAACCGCCATGGGAGGGGTGGCGGAGGGCAATATTTCAGGAGGGGGGCCCAGCCCGTCGGCGTCACGGGATGCCGCAGTGGTCGTTGCCCCGGAGACTGCAGCCAAGCCCCAGCCATTCCGCGAATCCGCCAGCCTGCTAGAGCGCAGTAGCCCTGCCGCACCGCCAGCCAAATCCACAGAAGAACTTGCCGCGCGCGCCCCGGCGGTTGCCGAGCGCCGTGCAGCGCCGATGGCGGCTCCTGCTGAACCGGCGGCCAGATTGCTGATGCAGGCCAAAAGGGAGGCCGCCGCAGCGGACGACAAGCCGCCGGTATGGCATGGCCTGGAAAAGGAGCCGCCGCAGAAATGGATCGAGAGGATAGCCGAGTTGAGGCGGCAGCAGCGGGCGGTAGAGGCCGAAGCCCTGCTGGCTGAATTCAGGCGCCGCTTCCCCGACCACCTCCTGCCGCCCGGGTTGCAGTAGCCAATGGTCCGGCAAAGCCCTCCGGCGCCGGCGACCGGTGATTCCCGACCGCTACCCCCCCGGGAGCCGGCATTGGAAGAGTGCTGCGGGAGCGGGTGCGAACCCTGCGTATTCGACCGTTATTACGAGGCGCTGGACCGTTACGAAGCAGCGCTCCGGGCCTGGCTGGGACATCATCCCAGGGCAAGCGCGGATCCACCTCCCGGTTAAACCGGGAGAGAGTTCCACAATCCTTTGTTTAAGATAGATAAATCTTGTTTATTTCCACCTTGCCTAATACTCCTGATCCAACCGACCGAATAGGAGGTTTCTCCATGATGCGACGCAGTATAATTTGCAATGTAATAATAAAAAGTCTTATAATACAATGGTACATGTGAGTATTTTTCTTGTGTGCGACGCAACAAATATGGCCTGGCGGGTGCGCGGAGGCGTCTAGTACGATTGATCCATTGCGGCCAGTGGCCCCAGCTACTAGAATCAATCCATTCGCAACCTGTCCAGTGGCATTATCCACTAGATATAATCGGTTTCGTTACTTGGTCTACAACCTATAGTGGTTAATACAGGACCGGAATTCAGACGAAGTGTTGTGCCGCCGCGGCGAAGCTCCGCCGGGACGGCGCATCTGAAGTGCCGGAACAAGGGTAGGGCGGTCATCGTGCGTATCGGCAGCATCAACACAGGCGGTCTGCAGGGCATGGAGGCTGGCCCCATTGCCCGGTCGGTCCGCAAGATCGTCTCCATCATGGCGCTCGCTGCCAGCGTGGCGGCGTTGGCGCTCATCGTCGAGAGCCAGTACGGCCAGTGGCTGTTCGGGGATTCCCTCCAGCAACCGTATGCCGCGCAGTCCGCGGTCGGCGCAGGGCTGGGCGGAGATGCGACGGCGCTCACCCCTGTGGAAGAGAACCGTTACCGCGCCCTCTCCGAATACGTAGCCAAGCGCTACCGGGTGTCCCAGGACGTGGCCTTCAATCTCGTCAGCCTGGCCTACAAGGCCGGCAGGGAGCTTCAGCTGGACCCCTTGCTCATCATCGCAGTGATCTCGGTCGAGTCCAGTTTCAACCCGATTGCCGAGAGCGTGGCGGGGGCCAAGGGGCTGATGCAGATCATCCCGAAGTACCACGGCGACAAGCTGGAGGAGTTCGGCGGCCCGGGCGCGGTATTCGACCCGGCGACCAATATCCAGGTTGGGGCGCAGATCCTCAAGGAATACATACGCCGGACCGGCAACGTCGGTATCGGCCTGCAAATGTACGCCGGGGCGCTCGGTGATGACGGCGATCAGTACACCAACAAGGTGCTGGGAGTGAAACAGCGGCTTCAGTATGTTGAATCCCAGCTCCCGCGCGGCCCGGCCCCGGCCCCGATGAGAACCGCGTCCGTCCGCAGCAGCAACTCCTTCACCCTCCCGCTCGACTGAGCGGGGCCCCCCGCAATGCCGCGTGTCCGGATCGCCTGGAAGGGCGGTGAAGTGACCGCTAACTTGCGGGAAACTCCCTCGGTAAAACAACTCGTTGCAGCACTGCCCTGCGAGGCTAGTGCGCACACCTGGGGCGAGGAGGTTTACTTCGAGCTGCCGGTGAAGATCGCACCGGAGCCCGATGCCCAGCAGGTGGTTCTACCGGGCACGGTGTGCTTCTGGGTGCAGGGCAGCTCGCTGGCGCTGCCCTTCGGCCCGACGCCGGTGTCCACTGGCGACGAATGCCGCCTGGTCACACGCTGCAACGTGCTGGGCAAGATCGAAGGCGATCCACGCCGTCTCGCGCAGGTGAAGCCGGGTGTTTCAATCCGCGTCGAGCTGGTGGCTTGACCCTATAATGACTGCAGAGACGGCTGCGGCACAGGAGCGAGACATGGCACAGGGACCGGAATTGCCGAAGGACTGGCTCGAGTTCATGCAGAAGATGTGGAACCCGATGTCCTTCCCCATGCCCGGCATGGCGATGCCCACCGTCAGCGCGGAGGAAGTCGGGAGGAAGATCGCCGAGCTGAAGGCGGTGGAGACCTGGCTCACGATGCAGGTCGGCTTGCTGCAGATGACCGTCAAGACGCTCGAGATGCAGAAAGCCGCGCTCGAGTCGATGTCGTCCGGCGCGAAACCCGGAGGCTCCAAGTAACGAACGGCCGGTGCAGGTCCGGCCGTTGCTGTGACCGACTCCGCTTCAGGCGGCCAGGGTGGCCGGGTCAAAGAACGGTTTGTCGCCCTTGATTTGCGTGCGGTGCATCAGCCTTCTGGATGCCGGGTCGAAGGCGTCCCGCCGGTGCATGGCGGAGCGGTTGTCCCACATCACCAGGTCCCCGACTTTCCACTGCTGGTACCAGGCGAACTCCGGGTTGCCGGCGTGGACCCACAGGCGGTTCAGCAGGTCCTCGCTCTCCTCCAGCGGCAGCCCCACGATATAGGCGTTGCGCCGGCGACCGAGAAAGAGGGCGTTGCGTCGCGTGGCGGGATGAGTGCGCACGATGGGGTGCACTGCCCCGGGCGCCTCGCGCGGGTCGGTCACGTCCTTGAAGCCCTTGCGCAGGTCGCCGACGCTGTTGCGGCTGGAGTCGTGCTTGCAGGATTTGCCGGCAATCGCCCGTTTCAACTCCACTGGCAGCGTCTCGAAGGCGCGGTACATGTTGGAGAACCCGGTATCCCCGCCGGCCGGCGGCACTTCCAGCGAGTAGAGCAGGCTGCCGATGGGGGTGAGCTCGTTATAAGACATGTCGGTGTGCCACTCCGCCTCGTAATGGCCGAGGTTGCCCATCGGTTTCCCGTCCACCAGGATGTTCGACATCACGGTGATCTCGGGATAGGGATCGTGGTCGGAGTCGCCCACGGCATGCACCGGCGCCTTGTCGAGCTCGCCGAAGCGGCGCGCAAAAGCGAGGAGGCCCGGGTCGTCCAGGTTCTGGCCTCTGAAACGCAGCACCAGGTGCTGGTGCCAGGCGGCCTCGATGGCCCTGAAGGTGGATTCGTCCAGTGGGCGGGAGAGGTCGACACCGGCGACATCCGCTCCCAGTGCGGCGCCAGTCGGGATCACGGTGACGCGATTCGCTCCGGGCATGTCCATGGTCTTCCCCTCCAGTTGATCTGGCGATGCTAATGCCGCGGGGCGGGCGCCGCAAGTGTGCGCTCGCGCCGGCCGGCGTATAGTGGCCTTGCACCTTGTTTTTTTCACGGAGGGAAACCATGGCTACTACCGTACGCAAGACCGCCTACTTCAGCATGAAAACTCCCAACCGATCGGGGCAGTGCGCGCGGCTGCTCAACGCGCTCGCCACGCACGGCGTCAACCTGCTTGCCTTCACCGGATTTCCCAACGCCGGCCGCGCACAGGTGGATTTCGTTCCCTACGACCCGTCCAGGTTCCTGCGCGCCGCGCGCAAGATGGGCTTGAAAGTGAGCAAGCGCAAGACGGTGTTCCTCGCCCAGGGCACCGACAAGGCCGGCGCGGTAGCCGGGGTTTGCAGCAAGCTCGCCCGGGCCGGCATCAACCTGGTGGCGATGGACGCGGTTTCCGCCGGCAGGGGACGCTACGGCGCGATCTTCTGGGTCAAGCCGCGCGACGTCGGCCGGGCTTCGCGGGCGTTGCGCGCGCGGTAAGAAATTTACCGCCAGGACGCCAGGAAAAACACGTCTCAATCAGGAAATCGGGGGCCAGTGCGGCCCCCGATTTCTTCGGAAATGTGGTTTAATCACGCGCTCCCAATACGACTTATTCAGCAAGGAGAGTGCCGATGCCTTATGCAATGCGAATTTACGAGAACGGCGGGGCGGACAAGCTGCGCTGGGAAGAAGTGCAGGTCGGCGCGCCGGGCGAGGGCCAGGTGCGGGTACGCAACACCGCGGTCGGCTTGAATTACGTCGATACCTACCAGAGGAGCGGGCTCTACCCGCTGCCGCTGCCGTTCACGCTCGGCTCCGAAGGGGCCGGCGTGGTGGAGGCGGTCGGGCCCAAGGTGAAGGACCTCAAGGTCGGAGATCGCGTGGCCTATGCCGGGCCGCTCGGCGCCTACGCCGAAGTGCTGCTGCGTCCTGCCGATCGACTGGTGAAGATTCCCGCGGGCGTGGACGACCGGACGGCCGCCGCGATGATGTTAAAGGGGCTCACCGCGCACTACCTGGTCCGGCGCACCTATCGCGTCAAGAAGGGCGACACGATCCTCATGCACGCAGCGGCCGGCGGCGTCGGCCTGATCCTGTGCCAGTGGGCCAAGGCGCTGGGCGCGACCGTGATCGGCACCGTGGGCAGCGATGAGAAGGCCGCGCTGGCGAAAAAAGCGGGTTGCAAGCACGTCATCGTCACTTCGCGCGAGAACTTCGTCGAGCGCGTGAAGGCGATCACCAAGGGCAGGGGCGTGCCGGTGGTCTATGACGGCGTCGGCAAGGACACCTTCATGGGCTCGCTCGACTGCCTCTCGCCGCTCGGGATGATGGTGAGCTTCGGCAATGCCTCGGGCCCGGTACCGCCTTTCAACGCCGGCATCCTGGCGCAGAAAGGCTCGTTGTTCCTGACGCGGCCGACGCTGGCCACCTACACCGCTTCGCGGGAAGACCTGGTGAAGGCGGCGCAGGAACTGTTCGCGGTGGTGAAAAGCCGCAAGGTCAGGATTGCGGTCAACCAGACTTACCCGCTGCGCGAGGCGGCGCGGGCGCAAACCGATCTCGAGTCCCGGAAAACAACGGGATCAACAGTGTTGATCCCGTAAGTGATGAGTGATGGGTGATGAGAGGGCCGCGCGCTGCGCGGCCTTTTCTTTGGCGTCTTGGCGGTTAAGTTCAGTTCTTGGTTTTCCTTTGCGGTGAGAGATTGTCCTAGCGACGCAGCTTGAACCGCTCCGCCGCCTTGACCAGTTCGGCGCAAATGCCGGGCTCCCACGCGGAATGCCCGGCTTCCGGCACCACGATGTACTCGGCTTCGGGCCAGGCGCGGGCGAGGTCATCCGCGCTGACGATCGGGCACACCGCGTCGTAGCGGCCTTGCACGATCACGCAGGGGATATGCCGCAGCCGGTGCGCGTTGGCGAGGAGGGCGTTTTCCGGCAGGAAGATGTCGTGGCTGAAGTAGTGCGCCTCGATGCGCGCGAGGCCCAGCGACACCACGTCTCCCGCGAAATAGGCGACCGTCTCCGGGCTGGGCAGCAGCGTCGAGCACGTGCCCTCGTAAGTGCTCCAGGCGCGCGCCGCCGGCAGGTGCACGGCGGGGTCGCGGTCGGTGAGGCGCTTGTAATAAGCGGCCAGGAGGCCGCCGCGCTCGGCGACGGGTATGGCTTCGGCGAAAGTTCGCCAGGCTTCCGGGAACAGGTTGCGCAGGCCGTAGAGAAACCAGTCGATCTCGGACGCGCGGCAGAGGAACACACCGCGCAGGATGAACCCCGTGCAGCGCTCCGGGTGCTCCTCGCCGTAAGCGAGCGCGAGCGTGCTGCCCCAGGAGCCGCCGAACACGAGCCAGCGCTCGATTCCCAGGTGGCTGCGCAGCCGCTCGATGTCGGCGACGAGGCGCGGCGTCGTGTTCTCGCGCAGCTCGCCGAGCGGCGTGGAGCGGCCGGCGCCGCGCTGGTCGAAAATGACGATACGGTAGTGCGCCGGGTCGAAAAAGCGCCGATGGGCGGCAGAGGCGCCGGCGCCGGGGCCGCCGTGCAGGAACAGCACCGGTGCGCCTTCGGGGTTGCCCGACTGCTCCCAGTACATCGCGTGCAGGCCGTCGAGCTTCAGCATGCCCGCGCTGTAGGGCTCGATCTCGGGATAGAGCTCCGCGCGCGGGATGTGAGAGATGTCAGCCATGCGGAGGAGCGGTAACAGCGGGTGCCGTGACCATAGCACAGGTCCGCGCGCGATTGGAACCGCGGGCGGTCACGCCAGGCGCTTCCGACGCTCCGGTTGGACGGCGAGGGCGGCATGCGCAGTGTGCAACCGGTGCACCGTGATGTTGCGCACCGAGGCCTTGCTCGATTCGATGTGCGAGCGCAGCAACAGATTCGACTGATCGAGCCTGCGCCGCAGCACGTTGCGCAGGATCTGTGCGTGCTCGTCGTAAGTCGAATCGATGCGATCGGGCTGCGTGAAATCGAGCCTGCGGATGATGCGGATGCGCTCGGTGATGTCGTGATGGATGCGCGCCATTTCCGGATTGCCCGCGGCGGCCACCAGCCCGCTGTGAAATTTCTCGTCTAGAACGCAGACCCGTTGCGGATCCCGCACGCGCTTGTCCGGTGGTGCGAGCCAGGTTGCCTTGAGATCCTCGAGGCCGGGATGGGCCTCCTTCTCGCACAGCTTGCGCACCGCCGCGAGTTCGAGGATGACGCGCACGTCGTAGAGGTTTTCGAACGATTCGAAGTCGAACGGCTTGACGCTCCAGCCGTTGCGCGAGGACACCAGGATGTAGCCTTCGCGCTCGAGCCGGTAGAGCGCCTCGCGTACCGGCGTGCGCGAGACGCTGACCCACCCGGCGACCTCGGTCTCGGTGAAGCGTGCGCCGGGCAGCAGCCGGAAATCGAAGATGTCGTTCTTGATCCGGTCGTAGACGGCGGCTGCCAGATTGGTTTTCGGCGCGGGTTTCATGGCAACGTGCCGGCTTCGATCATGCGAAATGACAGGCGCTGGCATGGCCCGGCTCGATCTCGCGCAGTAGCGGCCCTTCCGTGCGGCAGCGCTCAGCCTGTTTCGGGCAGCGGCCATAGAAGCGGCAGACGTTCGGGTCGGGATTGACGGGGCTGCGCGGCTCGCCCGGCAGCACCTCGCGCCCGTCGGCGCGGCCGCCGATCGCGGGGATCGCCTGGATGAGCGCCCGCGTGTAGGGATGGGCGGGTCTGCTGAACAGCGCTTCAGTCGAGCCCTGTTCGACGATGCGGCCGAGGTACATGACGATCACCCGGTCGCAGAGCATTCTCACCACGTTGAGGTCGTGGGAGACGAAGAGATAACTCATGCCGAGCCCGCGCTTCAACTCGGCCAGGAGCTTCAGGATGGTGGCCTGGACCGAGACGTCGAGCGCCGCGGTGGGCTCGTCGAGCACCAGCAGCTCGGGGCGCAACGCAATGGCGCGCGCGATGCCCACCCGCGCCTTTTGTCCGCCGGAGAGCTGGTGCGGATAGCGCGGCAGTAACTCGTCAGGCAGCCCGACCTGCGCGGCGGCATTTTCGACTGCCAGCGTGAGCGCTTTCGCATCGCTCACGCCGCCGAGGAGGCGCAACGGCTCGGCGATGGTGTCGAAGGCGGTGAAGCGCGGATTCAAGCTGTCGGTCGGGTCCTGGAAAACCATCTGGATCTTCGACCGGAACTGCGTGCCGGAAAAGGCGCGCGCGGGGATGAAGCCGATGTTGCGGCCGCCGAAGATGATGTCGCCGGCAGTCGGGTCGAGCAGGCGGGTGACGAGGCGCGCCAGCGTCGACTTGCCGCAACCGGACTCGCCCACCAGGCCGACGCTCTCGCCCGCGCCGATCGAAAACGAAACGTCATCCACCGCATGCAGCGCGGCTCGCTTGCCCACGGTGAAATGCTTCTTCAGCTCGACGACGTCCAGGAGATTCATAGGGGATTAAAGCAACGCACGCCATGGTCGGGCCCGTGGACGATTTCGGGCGGGGACTCGATCGGGCACTGGGCGAGCGCGCGCTCGCAACGCGCGTGAAACCGGCAGGCCGGCAGGTCCTCGCGGCGCAGGTCCGGGAGGTTGCCGGGAATCGAATCGAGCGCCTCGATCGTCCCGTGAGGGCCCGGCGTCGAGGCGATCAGCCGGGCAGTGTAGGGATGCAGCGGCCTGTCAAACAGCGCGGCGGTCGGCGCCGACTCCACGACATGGCCGGCGTGCATCACCACGATGCGGTCGCAATATTCCGAAGCGAGCGCAAGGTCGTGCGTGATCAGGATGCATGCCATATTGCGCGCGCGCGCCAGTTCCCTCGTGAGTTCCAGGATCGCTGCCTGGGTGGTGACGTCGAGCCCGGTGGTGGGCTCGTCGGCGATCAGGAGCGAGGGGTTGCAGGCAAGGGCAAGGGCGATCATCACGCGCTGGCACTGGCCGCCGGAGAGTTCGAACGGGTAAGCCCCATAGCGCCGCTCGGGGTCGGGGATGCGCACCTGGGAGAGCACCTCGACCGCTCTGCGTTTCAGCTGCGGCAACGGCGTGCTGGCATGGGTCCTCAGCACATCCTCAATCTGCCGGCCGACGCGGCGGATGGGATTCAACGCCGTGCGCGGATTCTGGAAGATCATCGCGATCTCCCGGCCGCGCACCTCCTGCAGCGTCATCTCGCTCGCCGCGAGCATGTCGAGGCCTCCGAATGCGATCGAGCCGCCCGTAATCCGCGCCGCGCGGTCGAGGATGCGCAGGCAGGCGAAGGCCAGCACCGACTTGCCCGAGCCGGACTCGCCGACGATGCCGACCGTTTCGCCCTTCCTGACCTCGAGGCTGACGCGGTCGAGCGCGTGCACGGTGCCGGAGCGGGTGCGAAACTCGAGCGACAAGTCCTTTACTTCAAGCAGCGGCGCGGCGTTCATGTCCTCATCCTCGGGTCCATGATGTCGCGCAATCCGTCGCCGAGCAGGTTGAAGCAGAACACGGCGAGCATCAGCGCCGCGCCGGGGAACAGCGCTATCCACCATTCACCGGAGATGATGTAGGTCGCGCCCTCGGCGACCATGATGCCCCACTCCGCCTGGGGCGGCCGCACGCCCAGGCCGATGAACGAGAGGCCGGCGGCGTTGAGAATTGCCCAGCCCATGTTGAGCGAGATTTGCACCATCATCGGCGGCAGCACGTTGGGGAAAATATGCAGCGCCAGTATGCGCAGGTTGGAGTTGCCCGCCAGGCGCGCGGCTTCGACGTAGCCGGCGTTGCGCCGCACGTTCACCTCGGCGCGCGCGACGCGGATGTAGAACGGCAGGTTGATGATGGCGGTGGCGAGCACGACGTTGGCCACCGTGTTGCCGAGCGCGGCGACGATGCCCATCGCCAGCACGAACAGCGGGAAGGCCATGATGGTGTCCGCGAGCCGCCCGACCACGCGATCCGTCCAGCCGCCGTAGAAACCGGCCAGCGAGCCCAGCGCCGCGCCGGCGACGAACGAGGCGGCGACGGCGGAGACGGCGATGCCGAAATCGAGCCGCGCCGCGACGATGATGCGCGAGAGCACGTCGCGCCCCAGCGCGTCGGTGCCGAACCAGTATTGCGCCGAAGGCGGCTTCAGCGCCATCGGGGTGTTGGAGGCGAGCGGATCGTAGGGCGCGATCCACGGCCCGAACAGCGCGAGCAGCACGAACGCCGCGAACAGCAGGAACGCGCCGAGTGTCACCGGGTTCTCGGTGGCGACGTAACGGATGTGCCGCAGGGTTTCGGCGTTCATCCCTCGAGGCCCACCCGGGGATCGATCACGCTGTAGAGGACGTCGATAGCGAGGTTGAGCGCAACGTAGAGCAGCGCCATCGTCAGCACGAAGCCCTGCACCGGCGCGTAGTCGGAAGCGATCAGCGCCTCGAGCACGTAGGAGCCGATGCCCGGCCAGGCGAACACTTTTTCCACCAGCACGTTCGAGCCCAGCAGGAAAGAGAACACCATGCCGAGCGTGGTCACCACCGGGAGCAGCGCGTTGCGCAGCGCGTAGGTGTAGAGCACCTTGCCGCGCGGCAGGCCGGAGGCCCGCGCGGTGCGGATGAAGTCGGAGGACAGCACGCCGAGCATCGAGGCGCGCGTCATGCGCATGAGCGGCGCCATGACGAAGAGGGCGAGCGTCAGCGCCGGCAGCACGAGTTGCTTCAGGGCCGCCCCGAACAGCTCGAAGTCCCTCGCCGCCAGGCTGTCGATGAGATAGAAGCCGGTGAACGCCGGCGGCGACGGGAACGAGACATCGAGCCGGCCGACCGGCGGGGGCGCGAGGCCGAGCAGAAAGTAGAAAACGTAGGCGAGCAGCAGGCCGGTGAAGAAGGTGGGCAGCGATACGCCCGCGGTGGCGAGCATGCGGCACAGGTGGTCGGACCAGGAGCCGGGCCGCGTCGCGGCAAACACGCCGAGCGGGACGGCCACCGCGCAGGCGAAGAGCAACCCCGCCAGCGTGAGCTCCAGCGAGGCCGGCAGCCGCGCGACGATCTCGGCGAGCACCGGCTGGCCGGTGGACAGCGAATTGCCGAATTCCCCCCGCGCCAGCTCCCGCAGGTAGAGCGCGAACTGGTGCGCGAGGCTCTGGTTGAGCCCCAGTTGCGCGCGGATCTGCTCGATCGCCTCCTGGGTTGCCGCCGGCCCGGCGAAGTAGGCCGCCGGGTCGCCGGGCAGGGCGCGCGTCAAGAGAAACGTGACGATGACGACCCCGATCACGTTCGGGATCGCCCCCGCCAGCCGCTTGAGGATCATGCGCAACACGACGCCGCTCCCTTGCGCCTGCCCCCGGTTATGACTTCTCCAGGTTGCGGTAGTCCGGCTGCAGGTGGAACCAGTAGCGGTAGCCTTTGATGCTTTTCTGCATCGCGACGTCGAAGTTGGGCTGCGCGATCGGCACGCGCGGCACGTCCGTGAAGGCGAGGCTGACGAAACCGCGCACGGCGTCGTCGTACTTCTTCTTGTCGGCTTCAAAGCGCGCGGTATCGATGAGTTTGTCCATCTCCGGGCTCTGGTAGCTCATGGTGTTGAACACCGCGTTCTGGCCGTGATAGTTCCAGAAGAAGAAATACTCGGGCGTGTTCAGCCAGCCGCCGAAGCGGTTCAATATCAGCGGCAGGTCCTTCTTCAGTATCGCCGCGCGCCAGTTGGCGCCGGGAATCTTGTTGATGGTCGCCTTGATGCGGATCATGGCGAGCGCTTCCTGGATGAGGATGCACGCGGGTTCCGACACCGTGCCCTGGCCGAGGTCGAAAGACAGCGTCGTCTCGAAGCCGCCCGCCATGTCGGCTTCCTTCATGAGCTGCAGCGCCTTGGGAATGCTGTACTGGTAGGGGTGCGGTTGCGGCCAGGCCGCGTTCTTCACCGCGGCGCCTCCCCACAGCTTGGTGGAGCGCCCGTACATCGCGCTGTCCATGATTTTTTCGTAGGGTATGGCGTAAGCCACCGCCTGGCGCACTTTCGGGTTGTTGAACGGCGGCCGGGTCACGTTCATGCCGAGATACCAGATCGAGTTCTCGATCGGCGTCGACTGCACCACCACTTTGCCGCCCTGGCCCAGCTCGAGAAAATCCTTGGGCGGCATTTCGTAGGTCATGTCGATGTCGCCTTTCTCGAGGAGCGCGCGGCGGCTGCCCGCGGACGGAATTTCGCGCAGGATGACGCGGCGGATCTTCGGCAATGGCCCCGATTTCCACTCTTCGTAGCGCGCGTAGACGATCTCCTGGCCCGGCTTCCACGATTCGACCTTGTAGGCGCCCCCGCCCGCGACGTTGTTCTTGGTCCAGTTAAGACCCCAGGGATCCTCCTTGGTCGCGTTTTTCTGCACCAGCGCCGAGTTGAAGATCGAGGGCACCGGCACGGCGAGGTCCATCATCGTGTGCCGGTCCTTGCGCAGGAAATCGATGCGGAAAGTGTGACTGTCCACCACCACGAACTGCTCGGGCTTTTCCAGCGACCCGGCTTTCATCTGGAAGGTCGGGAAGCCGCCCACGGAAATGGCGCGCTCCAGCGACCACTTCACGTCCTTGGCGGTCACCGGCGTGCCGTCATGGAACCTGGCGTTCTTGCGCAATTTGAAGGTCACCGACATGCCGTCGGCAGCCAGCTGCCACGATTCGGCGAGCTCGGGCTCGAGCTTGGTGTAGTCGTAGGTGACGACGCCGTTCGCCAGCGTCTTCCTGCCGAAGGTCATCAGGCGGTCATAGCACACCCAGGACACGCCGTACGCCGGGCGGTTGGCGCCGACCGTGTGGATGTCGAGCGAATTCGGGCCGGTCTCGTTGGCGACGACGAGCAGTTCACGGCGCCGGTCGCTCTGCGCCATTGCCTCGTACGACAGCAACGGGCTGCCCGCGAGCGCTGCGGAAGTCAATAGAAAATCGCGTCGTTTCATGGTGCTCTCCTTGTGATTGAAACTATCGGGTCAGGCCACTCTTCGCGGGCCGGCATAGCCGCGCCAGCCGCCGAACGAGGTGATGTCAGGCAGCCCTTCGACTGCGTAGCGTTCGCACAGAAAACCCTTGACGGCTTCGCCGTCCTCGAGCTCGATCGTGCCGATGCCAAGCGGCGGGGAAATCCCGGCGACGAATGAGCCGAAATGGCGCAGCGGCATTTCCCAGACTTCCAGTTCGATGCCGGCGCCGCGCCCGCCGCGCTCGACGTGGACGAGGCCGGGCCGGGGTGGCGGAGTGTCGGCCAGCGCGTAGAGCCGGTAGAGCGGCGCCGTGCGCGCCGTTCGCACCAGCCGCGCGCCGCGCTCGGTCAACTGGTGGTTGAGCGGCATGCCCGAAAGATGAGCGCCGACCACCGCCAGGCGCACCGTGCCTGAGCCGGGCTGCGCCGGCGCCGCTTGCGGTACCGGCGCGCCGCAGGCTCCCGCTGTTGCGCACGAAGCGGCGTGCAGGCGCGCCCCCAGCGCGGCGAGCGGGCGGTCGGAGAACGCCGGGCCGACCAGCGTCGCGCCGAACGGCAGCCCGTCGGGCCGGAAGCCCGCCGGCACGGTGATGGCCGCGAGATCGAGCAGGTTCACGAAGTTGGTGTATAACCCGAGCCGCGAGTTAAGCGTGATCGGATCGGCCGCGACCTGGGCGAGCGTGTATAGAGTCGGCGCGCCCGGCACGAGCAGAACATCGGCCTCCTGCCACACCGCTGCTGTGGCCCGTTTCAGCTCGGCGAGCCGGTGTTGCGCCCGGAACGCATCCACCGCGGTGTAGCGCAACCCGGACTCGATCAGCTGCCTCGTGACAGGATGCACCGCGTCCGGGTGCGACGCGACGAACTCGCCCAGTTGCACGGCGCGTTCCGCGATCCAGGGGCCGCCATAGAGCAGCTCCTGCGCGGCGAGGAACGGCGTGAAGTCCGTTTCGACCGGGGTGCCGCCGAGCGACTGCAAGCGCGCTACCGCTGCTGCGAACAGCGACGCATACGCGCCGTCGCCGAAGAACTCGAGTTGTCCGGCGCGGGGCAGGGCGAAGCGGAATGGCCCGGCGGGAAAGATTGCCGGCTCCTCCGGTTGGCGGGAATACGGGTCATCGGGATCGTAGGCGGCGGCTGCCGCGAGTGCTTCGAGCGCGTCCGCGCACGACAGCGCAAACACCGACACGCAGTCGAGCGAGCGGCAGGCGGGGACCACCCCGCTCGTGCTGATGAGCCCTCGCGTGGGCTTCAGCCCGACGATGTTATTGAATGCCGCCGGCACCCGGCCGGAACCGGCGGTATCGGTGCCGAGCGCGAAACTCACGAGGCCCGTGGCCACCGCCAGCGCCGAGCCCGAGCTCGATCCGCCGGCGATAAAGCGCCGGTCGAAGGGATTGAAGCACGCGCCGTAAGGCGAACGCGTGCCGACCAGGCCCGTGGCGAACTGGTCGAGGTTGGTTTTCCCGATGAAAAGCGCGCCCGCTTGCTGCAGCCGGCGCACGGCATGTGCCGTAATTCGAGCAACATAGGCGTATGCCGGACAAGCGGCGGTGGTGGCGACGCCCGCAACATCAATATTGTCCTTGACGGCAAACGGCAAGCCGTAGAGCGGAAGCTTCTCGCCCGCGGCGCGGCGTGCTTCGATTTCGCGCGCCTGCGCCGCCACGGTTTCCTGCGGCTGCAGGTGGATCCAGATCGGATTGCCGTTCGCTGCCGCGCTAGCTATCTCGCCGAAGACATCGCGCACCAGCGTGCCTGGCGTGCGCGTGCCGCTTGCGTATGCCGCCGCGAGGCTTGCAAAGTCGAGGCTGTAGCCGAGGGACATCGCGTGCGGGGCCCGGTTGCTTGTATACAAGCTGGTGTCCTAGCAACCCACATGCCAGCGACCGCAATGGCCTGCGCCCTTGATTCGACTGTGTTAACGGATGTGCTGGTGCGGGGCGCGCCGCACCAAACCCGTGCGGCCGCAGGGAAGATGCTCGAAAAGGGGGCGGCGGGGCATCCGGTATAATTTCCGTTAAAGCCGGACGCCTAGGGCACGGGAGCCGCGGCTCCCGTTCCCTAATCGCCGGTTTAACTGCGCGCGTTCGAGCGGACACCCAGGGCGCGGGAGCCGCGACTCCCGCGCCTGATTGCCACTCAACGCGCGCCAATCATCTTCCCGGGCTTTCGAATGGACGAACAGCTACGCAAAGCGGCGCTCGACTACCATCGACTGCCGACTCCCGGCAAGATCTCGGTCACGCCCACCAAGGGGCTCGTCAACCAGCGCGACCTCGCGCTCGCCTACACGCCCGGCGTGGCGATCGCCTGCCAGGAGATCGTGGCCAATCCGGCCGAAGCGCACAACCTGACTTCCCGCGGCAACCTGGTCGCCGTGATCACCAACGGCACGGCGGTGCTGGGGCTGGGCGCGATCGGCCCGCTTGCCGCCAAGCCGGTCATGGAAGGCAAAGCCGTGCTGTTCAAGAAATTCGCCGGCATCGACGTCTTCGACATCGAGGTGGACGAGCGCGACCCGGACAAGCTGGTGGACATCATCGCCAGCCTCGAGCCCACCTTCGGCGGCATCAACCTCGAGGACATCAAGGCGCCGGAATGCTTCATCGTGGAGAAGAAACTGCGCGCGCGCATGAAGATCCCGGTGTTTCACGACGACCAGCACGGCACCGCGATCACCGTCGGCGCCGCGATCCTGAACGGCCTCAAGGTGGTGGGCAAGGACATCGGGAAAGTAAAACTCGTCGTCTCCGGCGCCGGCGCGGCGGCGCTTGCCTGCTTGAACCTCCTCGTGGACATGGGGCTCGCGCGCTCGAACATCGTCGTCACCGACATCAAGGGCGTGGTCTACAAGGGGCGCAAGGAGGAAATGGACCCCGAGAAGGAGCGCTACGCGGTCGAGACCCGGGCGCGCACGCTCGCCGAGGTCATCGATGGCGCCGACGTTTTCCTCGGGCTTTCCGCGGGCGGCGTGCTGAAGGCCGAGATGGTGAAACGCATGGCGGCGCGCCCGCTGATCCTCGCGCTTGCCAACCCCGAGCCGGAGATCCGGCCGGAAGAAGTGAAAAAGGTGAAGCCCGACGCGGTAATGGCGACCGGCCGCTCCGACTACCCGAACCAGGTCAACAACGTGCTGTGCTTTCCCTTCATCTTCCGGGGCGCGCTCGACGTGGGCGCGACCACCATCACGCGCGAGATGGAGCTTGCGGCGGTGAAGGCGATCGCCGAGCTGGCGCAGGCCGAGCAGTCGGATATCGTCGCCGTGGCTTACGGCGAGCAGAACCTCTCCTTCGGGCCCGAGTACCTCATCCCGCGGCCCTTCGACCCACGCCTCATCGCCAAGGTCGCGCCGGCAGTGGCGCGCGCCGCGATGGAGAGCGGCGTCGCGAAGCGCCCGATAACCGACTTCGACGCTTACAGGGAGCGCCTCAACCAGTTCGTCTACCAGTCCGGCCTCATCATGAAGCCGGTGTTCGCGGCGGCCAAGCGCGCCCCCAAACGCGTCGTCTATTGCGAGGGCGAGGACGAGCGCGTGCTGCGGGCCGTGCAGCAGGTGGTGGACGAGGGCATCGCGCGCCCGACGCTCGTCGGCCGCCGGGAAGTCATCCAGGCGCGCGTCGAGCGCCTCGGGTTGAGGCTCAAGGCCCGCGTCGACTACGACGCTGTGGACATCAACAACGATCCGCGCCATCGCGAATACTCGGAGGCTTACCACAAGCTCGCGCAGAGGAAGGGCGTGACGCCGCAGATCGCCCGGTTGGAGATGCGCCGGCGCTATACCCTGATCGGCGTCATGCTGATGTCGATGCGGGAGGTGGACGCGATGCTGTGCGGCGTCGTCGGGAGCTACGACAGCCACTTGCGCTTCGTCGATCACGTCATCGGGCTGCGGCCGGGAGTGAGGAACTACGCCGCGATGAATGCGCTGCTGCTGCCCAACCGCACCGTGTTCATCTGCGACACCTACGTCAACTACGATCCCACCGCGGAGCAGATCGCCGAGATGACGATACTCGCGGCGGATGAGATCCGTCGTTTCGGCATCACGCCCAGGGCCGCGCTGCTGTCGCACTCGAGCTTCGGCGCGGCCGACACGCCGACCGCGGTCAAGATGCGCCGGGCGCTCGAGATCATCACGGGGCTCGCGCCGGGCCTCGAGATCGAGGGCGAAATGCAGGGCGACGCGGCGCTGTCGGAGGAGATTCGCGAGCGGGTGTTTCCCAACGCGCGGCTGAAGGGCAGCGCGAACCTGCTGGTGATGCCGACGCTGGACGCCGCCAACATCGCCTTCAACCTCCTGAAGACCGCGGCCGGCGACGGCATCACGGTGGGCCCCATCCTGCTCGGCGTTGCGCGCCCCGTGAACATCCTCACGCCATCAGCCACCGTGCGCCGCATCGTCAACATGACGGCGCTCACCGTGGCGGACGCGTCCGCGCAGCGCGGCGAGCAGAAGACACTTCTATAACCTCCAACCGCAGAGGACGCGGAGGACGCGGAGGAAAGCCCAACGATAACTCGAATCAGTCCGGGCAAGACATCGGTTAACAGGTACACTTCAAGCACAGAAACGGGAGCGGAAGTACCTGAATGCGTGAGAGGCGGATCTTCAGTTCAGGGCCCTTTGTTATTCGGCTTTGCGATTTGATTGTCCTTCCTCCGCGTCCTCTGCGTCCTCCGCGGTGAGAGGTTCGCCATGACAAAAAAAGTCCGTATCGAACGCG
>CAZFRR010000046.1:0-7469 GCA_964521405.1 uncultured Streptomycetaceae bacterium
TCTCGTATTTCATCGCGGAGGTAAAGACCGGCAGGTCGCAGCCGGCGCAGACGAACACGCCCTCCCGCTTCTCGTTGTTGAGCGGGCTGGTTCCCGCCCGCTCGGTGCCTTCTTCGCGGAGCACCGAAAAGGCCGCCGGCGCCAGGCGCTTCTTCCATTCGGCATCCGCCAGCTTGAGCGGCTCGGTCGGCAGAGGCGCCTTGAAGCCCTCGGCCAGGAGGGTTTTCCAGCTTTTCTGCAGTTCCTCGATGCCCTTCATGTCTTTCACCGCCGGCTGGGCGGCCGCCTCACGCCCGGCCAGGACGTTCCACAGCCCCGCCGCCAGCATGCCCTGCAACAAGCCTCTTCGTGTCATATCGCCTCCTGGAATCGTATCCCCGCGATTGCGGTTGCCACTATATACGGTCAGTTTGCCCCGGCGGATGGGTTTACAACACCAGGGCCATGCTCCGTCAGACTCAAATCAAGCGGTTTTGTTCACAGCAGCCCGCGAAACGCGAAGCCCGACGGGCTGCTATTCCGCCTTGATCCCGGCCTGCTTGACGACCTTGCCCCACTTGGCCATCTCGGAGAGGATCCATTTCCTGAATTCCTCGGGCGTCCTGCTGACCGCCTCCCCGCCCTCGCCGAGGAACCACTTCTGGGTCTCCGGGGCAGCGAGTATTGTCGCGACCTCGTCGTTGATGCGCTTCACGATGGCAGCCGGGGTCGCCGCCGGGGCGACGATACCCCACCAGTTGTTCGCCTCGTAGCCGGGCACACCGCCCTCGGCGACGGTCGGCACGTCGGGCAGCGCGGGGCTGCGCTTCAGGCCGCCGGTGCCAAGCGCGCGCAACTTGCCGGAACGGATGTGCGGCAGCGTCTGCAGCAGCGAGCCGATGGAGACCTGCGCCTGGCCGCCGATGACGGCGAGCATGGCCGGCCCGCCGCCCTTGTAGGGAATGTGCACGATGTCGAGCCCGGCCATGATGCGGAACATCTCGCTGCTCATGTGCTGGAAGCTGCCGATGCCGGCGGAAGCGTAGTTCAACTGGCCGGGCTTCGACTTCGCCAGCGCGATCAGCTCCTTCGTGGTTTTCGCGGCGACACTGGGATGAACCGCCAGCACGTTCGGGCCCGTCCCGAGCTGGGCCACCGGCGCGATCGACTTCACCGGGTCGTACGGAAGCTTGTAGATCGACGGGTTGTAGGCGTAGGCGACGGAAATGATGAGCAGCGTGTAACCGTCGGGCTGGGCGTTGACCGCGGTCTCGGTGCCGATCAGGCCGCCGGCGCCGCCGCGGTTGTCGATCACCACCGGCTTGCCGAGGCGCTCGCCCAATTGCTGGCCGATCACGCGCCCGACGATGTCGTTGCTGCCGCCGGGCGGGAACGGCACGATCATCCGGATCGGCCGGGTGGGGTAATTTTCAGCCGCGTACGCGGCGCCCTGCATCAAGATGGCGGCCGCCGCGGCGACTGAAAATTGAATGAACCAGTTCACAATATCATCCTCCCTGTCAGAAAAAATGGGGTCAGGTTCGATTTTCTGACATCACCAGCCGGGTCGTCCGCAGAAAATCGAACCTGACCCCATTTTTCACTCACCGCGTATGCCCACGATCTTGGCGACCCCCGCCCACTTGGCCATTTCGTCCGCTACGTACTTGCCAAGTTCCCCGGGGCTCTTGATCGCCGGCTCGGCGGCTTCGTTGATCATCCGCTTCGCGGTCTCGGGCATCAGCAGCACGATCCTGATCTCGTCGTTAAGCTTGCGGACCACGCTCTGCGGCGTGCCGCGAGCCGACGCCAGTCCCCACCAATTGGCGGTCTCGTAGCCGGGCACGCCGGCCTCGATCATGGTGGGTACCTCGGGCAGCACGACGCTGCGGTTGGCGGTGGTGGTGGCGAGCGCCCGCAGCTTGCCGGAGCGGATGTGCGGCAGCGTCTGGATGAGGGATGAGAGCAGGAGCTGCGCTTCTCCCGTGAGGGTCCCGATCAACGCCGGCCCTCCTCCCTTGAACGGCACGTGCAGCAGGTTGGTCCCGGTCATGTGCTTGAAGAGCTCGGTGCCGAATTGGGCGTTGCTGCCCACGCCGGTGGAGGCGTAGACCAGTTGCCCCGGTTTCGCCTTGGCGAGCGCGATCAATTCCTTGATGGAATTCGCCGGCAGGCTGGGCGTCACGGCGAACACGTTGGGGCCGATGCCCAGCATCGCAACCCAGGTAAACGACTTCAGTGGGTCATAGGGAAGCTTGTGGATGATGGGATTGGTGGTGAACGAAGTCGAAATCATGATGAGCGTGTGGCCGTCGGGCTGCGCGTTGGCCGCGGTCTCGGTGCCGATGATGGAGTTTCCGCCCGGACGGTTGTCGACGATGACCTGCTTGCCGAGCCGTTCGGACAGCGGCACGGCCACGATACGCCCGACGATGTCGTTGCTGCCCGCGGGCGGGAACGGAATGATCATCCGCACCGGCCGCATCGGAAAGTTATCTGCCGCTGCCGCCATGCCCGGAACCGCGAGCAAAGCCAGCACCGAAGCAGCCAGTTTGGAAGCGGTAATCCCCATGTCCATCATCCTCGCCAGACTGGGCCGATTCTAACAGTAGAAGCGTGACTCAATGTCCGCTTCCGACCCGAAGCGGTCGTAGCCAATTCCGGAAAGCGGACATTCGTAGTCTTACTCGATCACCCTGGTGGCCTGCAACAGGACCGACTGCGGAATCGTGAGGCCCATCGCCTTGGCAGTCTTCATGTTGATGACCAACTCGAACTTGGTCGGCTGCTCGATCGGCAGGTCGCCCGGTTTTGCGCCCTTCAAGATCTTGTCCACGTAGGCGGCGGCGCGGCGGTAATTGTCTGTGTTAGAGGGCGCATACGACATCAATCCACCCGCTTCCACGAACTCGCTGCCCGCGAACATAGCCGGGACCTTGGAGCGCAATGCGCGATCGACAATGGCCTGGCTATGGGCATTGATCAGTGGGCCCCTGGCCACCAAATAAGCATGGGCACCGAGTGCAGCGCCCCGTTTGAACGCCGGCTCGATATCCGCGGCCTGCCGCAACTCGATCGGTGTGACGCGGATTTTCAGGCGCTCGGCTGCGTCCTCAATGTCCTGCACTTGGGCAAGGCTGCTGACAATGGCCGCCTGGAACAACACGACAACATGCGCAACCTGCGGGAACGCCTCTTTGAGCAGTTGCAGTCGCTTGGCCCCGAGGTCGCGCGCCAGGGTTGTCAAACCCGTTGCGTTGCCGCCGGGACGTTGCAGGCTCGCCACGACCCTGTTACCCAGGGGATCCTGAACTGTGGCGAACACGATCGGTATGGTCTTGGTCCTTAGAGCGAGCAGGCGCACGGCTTCGTCCCCAGGCGCCAGCAGCAGATCCGGCTGGCTTGCAACCAGCTTGGTGGCCAAACCGG
Source organism: uncultured Streptomycetaceae bacterium (assembly GCA_964521405.1). GTDB lineage: Bacteria > Pseudomonadota > Gammaproteobacteria > Burkholderiales > SG8-41 > SG8-41. Next base: position 3,409 of record CAZFRR010000046.1, read on the forward strand.
GCATGGCCTGCGCGACGCCGTCGGCGTAGTGGGCATCGAGCACGTAGTCGCGCTTCTCGACCCAGCCCAGCTCCAACATGCCTGCGCGAAACGCGGCGAGCCAGGCGGCGCTAGTCTGGAGATTGGACGCAGCGAAATAACCGATCCGCCGCACGCGCTTTTCCTGCTGCGCGAGTGCGGCGAACGGTGCTGCGAGCGCACCCGCGCCAAGCGCAATGATCAATTTACGGCGATGGTTCATGCCCCTCTCCCGTCAGCTGCCCATTATGCTCGCTTACGCCAAGAGCGGCAGAGCGGCGTGCCAATGGGGGCTACTGGCGACCGGCAGCTTCTGGCCGAAAGCGGACCTACAAAATACAAGACAGAACCATACCGAGAACGTAGGGAAATCGTGGGGAATTGGCGAGTTTCTCTACGCGTAGGCGAGTGAGGGCGGGCCAAAATACAACAGGTTAATAAAATAGTTTCAACTCGTAACCGGCCTGCCTCTGCCTCTCGCCTCTCGCCTTATTCTTCTTTTATTCCCGCCGACTTGACGAGCTTGCGGAAGCGGTCGAGTTCATCCCGGATATGCGCGGCGAACTGCTGCGGCGTGCTGGCCTCCGGCATGAATCCCTGGGAGGCCAGCTTATCCCGCAAATCCCCGCCCTTGATCACGGCGGCGATCTCTGAATTGAGCCGCGCGATGATGGCGGGCGGCAGCCCGCGCGGCCCGATCAGCCCGACCCACGACGCATTGTTGAAACCCGGCACCCCCGCCTCGGCAATGGTGGGGATCTCCGGCATCGCGGGGGAGCGTTTCGCTATCGAGATGCCCAGCGCGCGCAACTTCCCCGATAGCACGAGCGGCCGCACCGACGCCGTCGAGGCCAGCATCATCGGCACCTGGCCGCCAAGGATCTCGGTGATCATCGGTCCGGTGCCCTTGTATGGAACGTGCGTAATATTGACGCCCGCCATCGACTTGAAAAGTTCGAACGACAAATGGTTGCTCGTGCCAAAGCCGGGAGAGGCGTAGTTCAACTGTCCCGGCTTTGCCTTCGCCAGCGCGATGAGTTCCTTCACGGATTTCGCCTGGAAGCCGGGATTTACGACCAGCAGGTAAGGCGACGAGGACATCAGAGAAATTGCGTCAAAATCCTTGATCGGGTCGTATGGAATTTTCTCCCGCAGGCTCGGGATGACCGCCAGCGTGGTGTTGGTCCCGAGGAACAACGTGTAGCCGTCAGCGGGCGCCCTCGCCACGATCTCCGCGGCGATGATGGTGGAGGCGCCGCCGCGGTTGTCCGCGACCCACTGCTGGCCCATGCGCTCGCCCATTTTCTCCGCGAAGGCGCGCCCGAGGATGTCGTTGCCGCCTCCCGGCGGGAACGGGATGACGAACCGGATCGGCCGCGTCGGGTACTGCTCTGCCGCCTGGGCGGGCAATGCCAGCACGGCCGGCAGGAATCCGGCAACAAAGCACGCGGCCGCGAAGCGCAGCGTGAACCGATGTATGCGACGAATGAATGGCAAAGCATCTCCTCTCTATATTGTGGCCGCGCGGTCAACGCCGCGGGGTATTTATTTTCGCGCCAATCTTACCGCGCAAGGTAGCGCTTGGAAAGAACATCGGCCAGCGACCGGCACTGGCGCGACAGCCACGGCAGCAGCACGAACCACTGGAGATAACCGAGAACGGTCAATGCGGCCCACAGCATGAGGCCTTCGGCAAACAGGCTGGGCACGAATTGGGACGAGACATACAGCTCGAGCTTGAGCTTGCCGAGCGCGAGCAGGCCGAGATGGCCGAGCGGGAAACTGAGAAAGTACAGCGGCACCAGGCTGGAAAGCGCGGCTCTTTCGTTCAACCCGATCTCGGGCCGCGAGAGCGTGACGAGCAGCATCACGACGGCGGCAAGCAGCCAGACCGTCGCCACGATGCGCAGGATCGGGTGCCGCGGGAAGATCTTCATCTTCCCCCTAATTGCACTGTGTCACAAAATAGATTCCCTTCCCCTCGATCCTCACCCCCGCCCCTCTCCCAAGCTGAGAGGGGAGGCTCGAGCTTCCTCTCCCCTTTCGGGGGAGAGGGAAGGAGTGGGGGGACCGGGAGGGTTAGGGTGGGGGTGAACCGCCTCAAGATGCGCAACTTTTTCACCCCCATCCCAGCCTTCCCCCATCAAGGGGGAAGGAGTTTCTCTGGTGTTTTGTGACACAGTGCAATTAAGGCCTGAAGTGCCGGTCCAGAAACGCGAAGAAATGCCGATTGTATTCGGAAGGGTTCTCCGCCCAGGGATAATGGCCGGAGCCGGGAACGACTCCGAAGGCGCAACCGGCGATCATGTCCGCCACGCGCTTCATGCCGGCGGCGTGCCCCACCTGGTCCACCTCGCCCGCCACCAGCAGCGCGGGCACGGCTATCGCGCGGAAGCCCGCCACAGCATCGGCCTCCGGATAACTTTGCACGGCTTTCACCGCCGCCTTCACCGTCTCCGGCGGAGTGCGCGAAGCCCACTCGCGCACGAGATCCACTTCGGGGCCGCTCGAGGCCGGCCCGAGCATCGAGTCCACGATCATCCGGTTCGCGGTCACCGGGTCGGTGCCGGGAGGCGGCGGCGCGGTGCGCTTGCGCACGAATTCCTCCTGCTCTTCCTTGGTGCGGTTGGCGAAATAGCCGATCGTGGCCGAGATCACGATGCCGTGCACCAGATCCGGCACCTTCAACCGGATGCGCGGCGTGATCTGCCCGCCCATGCTATGGCCGCAGACGACGTTGCGGGCGCCGCCCACCGTACGGATCAGCTGCGCACCGGCCTCGGCCACGACGTCGAAGCTGAACGGGTCCGGCAAGGGAGACAGGCCGTATCCCGGCGCATCCCACGACACGACGCGATAGCCCCGCGCGATCAGCCGCTCGGTCTGGGCGCGCCAATACTCTTTCGAGCCGTAGATCCCGTGGAGCAGGAAGATGGTCACCTTCCCTTCCCCGGAAACCAGGTAATCCGGCATTCTCATGACTGTCCCCTTTCTTTCCCGATCATTTCCCCGCGACCTCCCCGGTCCAGCGCACGATCTCGTCCACCGAAGCGCTGGGAGCGCCACGATGGTCCACGTTCGGCTCCGCGAAGCGGTTCCGGGGATTGGCCGGCAGCGAGCGGTAATAGGAGGGATTCGCCCGGCGCAGCGCCGGGTAGTCGCGGGTCGGCGCGATCCAGAGGACCGGCATGCCCCGGCTGACCGCCACGACCGCGCGCTCCATGTTCATTGCACCATCGGGATCGAACCAGGTGACGTAAGCCGACGGTACCGCCAGCACCGGATAGCTGCCCCGGCTGCCTTCGAAATCCTCGAGTTGCGCCGGCTCGCTACCCTTGCCATCCGCGACCAATCCCCGTGCCCGCGCCAGGGATGCACTCACTTTCTCGCGGTAGAAAGGCGTGCCGACGTCCCCGCCCGGCGCGATCGCGATCACGCCATCGGCGGCAAGCTTGCCCGCGAGATGAAGCGCGAACGCGCCGCCCTGGCTGTGTCCGGCGATGAACAGCTTCTTCGCGCCCTTGTCCCGCAGCCCCGCGAGGGCAGCCTCGACCTCCGCATCGGCGCGACTGACGGGAACATCATAATTCCGGCGCCCCGACCAGGGCATATCGAGGTTGGCGACGAGATAGCCCCTGCCCTCCAGCGTCCGCGCGAGCTCCGCGACCAGCCCGCCTGGCCCACCGCCCTTGCCATGCATGATCACGATGCCGATCGGCTCCTGCTGCGCCACCGCCGCCAGCGGAAACGCCACTGGAAGCACGGCCAGGACGAGCCGTGCCAGGATTCGAATGAGCGCGATCATCCTCTCCTCCACTATACGTAAACTTGCAGCGGGCTTGGCCTACTCACCATTCACCATTCACCATTCACCATTCACCATTCACCATTCACCATTCACGATTCACGATTTATTCTTTCGGCATGACATCCAGCCTCACCGCAATCCCTTCGAGCTCTTTCGAGACCGCCGGATAGCGCGCCATCACGAGGGGATCGTGACCCGGCACGACGTGCGCGGGCGAATCCGCCAGCTTGCGCAG
>CAZFRR010000047.1:0-1587 GCA_964521405.1 uncultured Streptomycetaceae bacterium
GAACCGCTTTCCCGGTCCGATGCACGTGCTGGAACTGGCGGACAAACTGAGTCTCACGCCCGCGCAGCGCGTGCGCACGAAAGAGCTGATGGACGCCCACAAGGCCGAGGCGCGGGCAATCGGCGCGAAGCGGGTGGAATCCGAGCGAGCCATCGAGATACTGTTCCGTTCCGGCAGCGTGGATGACGCGACGCTAGCGAAGAGCGTACGCGAGGCCGCAGTCCTGGACGGCGAGTACCGCCTGGCGCATCTGGAGACCCACCGGCGCATGCGAGCGTTGCTCTCCGACGAACAGGTCGCGCGGTATGTGCGGCTGCGCGGGTACGAAGGCGGCGGTGAGCATCGGCGCCAGCACTAGGCTAGCGGGCATCGGGCTCGCGTTCCTGATCTGCGCAGGCAACGCGATGGCTCAGGCTGCCGCTCCGAATCTGCCCGTGCCGGGCATGGCCATGCACGAGCCCGCACCCACGGTCTCGCGTTTCCTGCTTGACGAGACGTCTCACGTTCTCGTCGGGGTGGTGGCTGCATTGGCGGGAGTGCTTGCACACCGCGCCTGGACCCGGCGTCGCTGGCGCCGCGCGCCGGCGGGTGTCGTTGTCGAGGCGGTTCTGGCGGTAGACCTCGTGAGTTCGACCTGGCTCGCGACGCACCATGGCGAGGAACTCGCGATGCGTGCCCGCAACCTCCTCGAACGCCGCGCGGGTGATGCAGCGCAGGCACAGGGCGTCACCTTCGTGGAAAATACCGGTGACGGCTGCATGATGACGTTCCCCTCGGTTCTCGCCGCCGCACAGGCCGCCCGCATGCTGCTGCGGGGTCTTCGGGACCGTCCGCCGGAAATGGCGCCGGGCCCGCCCCTCGAGGTTCGGGCTGGCATTACGTACGGACAAATCCTGCTGGATTCTCGCGGCTCTCGTCACGGGGCCACGATCAACGAGACGTTCCGGCTGATGGGAGTCCCCGGCGAAGCGTTCGTGACTGTTGAGGGAGAAGAGCGCCAGACCGAAATCCCCGACCGCAACCGGATTTTTCTCGATGAGGATGCGGCCAATGAACTGGGATCGGCCGATCTCACGGTCCGTCAGGTCGGCGTCTGCCGCCTGAAGGGATTCAGCGGGTTTCATCGCGTGTACGAGTTGCACTGGCAAGAGGCATGAGCGCACCACACAAGTGCGGTCGCCAGTCTTCGTGCACTGTTCCGGGACTCATACACACGATCACTCGGATAGTTGACCTGAATCAAATTGATCTTGTGAGTTCCGCCTACGCTGCTCTTATGCGATTTGACTTCGACAGATGATGCATTGGTTGATAGCCAAATTTCTCAACCATTCAAAGGAGTTCCATCATGCGCAATTTCATACTTCCAATCCTGCTGCTTGCGTTCGCGGGTGCCGCACCTGCCGCTGAACCGCAGACCATCGAATTGAAGGACGGCGGCAAGATCGTCGTCGAAACGAAGGGAACAATGATTCACATGGACGCGGCCGGCAATCGCGTGAAAATGAAGGACGGCAAGGTCATGACGGCCAAGGATGGCAGCAAGCTGATGATGAAGAACAACGCCATCTGGAAAACGATCACGGA
>CAZFRR010000048.1:0-8520 GCA_964521405.1 uncultured Streptomycetaceae bacterium
GACGTGCCGTACCAATCGCTGATCAAAGTCTGGTTGCAGGAAAAGCTGCAACAACGCAGCGGTTAGTCGTGGCTGCGGCGCCGCTTTTGCGTCGGTGAACATAGGGCAGCGAGTAATCACTCGATCACCCGATCCGCCCGCACCGCCAGCTCGCGAGAAATCTCGAGCTTGAGCGCCTTGGCGGTTTTCAAGTTGATCACGAGCTCGAACTTGGTTGGCTGCTCGACCGGCAGATCGCCCGGCTTCGCGCCTTTCAAGATCCGATCCACGAAGTAGGCCGCGCGGCGGTAGAGCTCCGAGGGGTCAACGCCGTAGCTGAGCAGGGCACCTTCGCCGGTAAACTCGCGCGAGCCGCCGATCATCGGCCAGCGCTGCACTTGCGCGAATTTCACGATGCGCCGCGGCTGACCGTTCACCGTTGGGCCCGGCATGACAACGAGCGCATTCACGCCTTCTTTCGCCAGGCGCGAGAGGGCAGGCTCGATCTCGTCCAGGTGGGCAACCTCGGCATACCGCGCCTCAACCGAGTGCTGTGCTACCGCGCGACGTGCGCTTGACATGTTCGAGGCAATATTCGGGGAGGTGGCATCAAACAGGACTCCGATCCGCCGCGACTTCGGCGCAGCAGCGAGGAGCAACTCCAGGTATTTCTCGGAGATGACCGCTTGAAGGTTGCTGACGCCAGTGACCATACCGCCCGGGCGCGCGAGGCTTGCCACCAGTCCCGGGGCTACCGGATCGCCGCCGATGTAGACGATGGGGACCTTGGGAGCGGACTTGGTGGCAGCGCGTGCTGCCAGTATCGACCCGGCAACAATCACCGCCGGTCCCTTCGCCGCAAGTTCCCCGGCCAGGGCTGGCAGGCGGTCGATCCGGCCGTCTGCCCAGCGCTCTTCGATCGTGAATTGCGAGCTCTCTTTCCAGCCCAGAGCCGCAAGGCCTTCCTTGAACGCAACAAGGAAGTGCCCATCCGACTCACGTGAGCTCCGATTCAGCCAGCCGATCAAAATCGGCTGCTTCGATTGTGCGAACACCGCCTGCGGCGTGAACGTAGCGGCGCCTAGCACGACGAGAAGTTTGCGACGATTGCTCATTTTCCCTCCAATCTGCGCGCCTATTATGCTCGCTTACCCCAAGGGCAGCAGATTGGCGAGTCAGTACCGGGGTTGGGCAGTTTGTATTTTCCGTGCCCTTCCTTGTGTTTCCGTGGCCAGGGTTTTTGCGAACGGGTTCTTGTCACTCTTCACTTGGCGCGCGCGGTAGCGCGCGCTTCCACCCGCTTCATGAAGTCAAGGAAGATCGCGGCGAGATCGCCTTCGCGCGCGTCCCATTCCGCGCGCGGCGCGACGTCGAGATCGTAATGTTTGGTGATCAGCGGGTGCACTTCCGCGTCCGGCATCAGGCGCCCCAGGTTCTCGGCGGCGCTGCGCAGGTGGCTCAAATCATTGCCGGGAACGATGCAGGCGGGCGCCTTGAGGGATTTCAGTTCGGCCTCGGTGGCGCCGATCACGGGCTTGTCGGCGCCTTCGAGGAACGCGCGGTTCCAGTTCGTCATGACCTCGGCGAAGCGCGCGGGGTCCATCTTCATCAGGCGCTCGCGGTTGGCGGGCCGGTCCCTGATGCGCTCGGCGAACTCCTCCGTCGCGCAGATCGCGGCCATGCCGCCCTGCTGCGCGATCGGGAGGTACTGGCCGTAGTAGCGCTGCGCCAGGCGTTTGGCCGCGGCGAGACCGCCGGTCACGCGCCACAGCAGCAGGCCGCGGGTGGCCTGCGGGTGGCGCATCGCGAACAGCAGCGCCAGCCGGCAGCCCGACGAACTGCCGCCGATCCAGGCGGGGAGCGCATTCTGCTGCTTGAGGAGTTCGTGCAGGTCGTCGGCCCAGATTTCGTTCTCGGATTCCTTGCCGTCGACAAAAACGTCGGAGGCGCCGCAGTTGCGCCGGTCATGGACCAGCACGCGGTAGCCGGCGGCGGCGATCCGCTTCGCCAGGGATTCGACGCCTTCGATCGCGCGCCGCCCGCCGGGCGACAGCGCCACCCACGGGCCTTTGCTGCCGAGCACTTCATAGTGAATGGAGACGCCGCGGACGTTTGTGAGGGGCATGGCTGCGTTCCTATTCTAAAGTCGTGAATCGTGAATCGTGAATCGTGAATCGTGATTCGACCCGGCTTCCCGTCACTGCGTCACCGGTCGGCTTAAACGCATTAGCCACGGAATCACACGGAAACACACGGAAATGTTTAAACCCGAAACGAATATCGTAATGTGTAACAGTTCAGGCTTCTGATGGAAAGTATCTTTAACCCATGTCAGGAGACGACCCTTCTGGCTATTCGCGCCTATTACTCGATCACCCTGTCCGCGCGCACCGCGAGCTCGCGCGAGATGTCGAGCTTGAGCGCCCTGGCGGTTTTCAGGTTCAGCACTAATTCGAATTTGGTCGGCTGCTCGATCGGCAGGTCTCCCGGCTTGGTTCCCTTCAGGATCCGATCCACGTAGTAGGCGGCGCGGCGATAATTCGCCGAGGTGTCAATCCCGTAGCTAAGCAAAGCACCTGCTTCAGCGTACTCACGTTGATTCGCGATGACCGGCCAGCGTTGCTCCTGCGCGAACTTCACGATACGCCGCCGTCCGACCCCTAAAATCTGGCCCGGCATTACGACGAGCGCCTGAACGCCTTCCTTCGCCAGGCGCGAGAGCGCAGGCTCGATCTCTTCCGGGTGGGCCACCTCGGCGAACCGCATCTCCACCGAATGTTGCGCCACCGAGCGACGCGCGTTTTCCTTTTGCAGGGCAAGGTTCGGAATGGTGACGTCAAACAGGAATCCGACCCGCCGCGACTTCGGCGCGGCAACGAGCAGTAACTCGAGGTACTTCTCAGAGATGGATATGTTGAGATTGGTGACCCCCGTGACCATGCCGCCCGGTCGGGCGAGGCTTTTCACGAGCCCCGTCACTGTCGGGTCGCCGCCGGTGGCCATCACGATCGGGATCTTGGGTGCGGCCTTGGCCGCAGCAGCTACCGCCTGCAACGGCGCCGCTACAATGATCACAGGCTTTCTCGCGGCAAGCTCGTCGGTAAGGGGCTGCAATCGGGCGGTCTGTCCATCGGTCCAGCGCTGCTCCAATACGAAGTTCGAGCCTTCCTTCCAGCCCAGAGCCGCAAGCCCTTCCTTGAACGCAGCAAGGTAGTGCCCACCCGACTCACGTGAGCCCCCATTCAGCCAGCCGATCAAGATTGGCGCCTTTTTCGCTTGCGCGAATACCGCCCGCGGCGTCATTGCAACGGCGCCGAGCAACGCCAGCAGATCGCGCCGGGCGCTCACTCGATCACCCTGTCTGTCCGCAACAGGAACGATTGCGGGATCGTGATCCCGAGCGCCTTGGCGGTCTTCAGGTTCACCACCGTCTCGAACCGCGTTGCCTGCTCCACCGGCAAATCGGCGGGTTTCGCGCCTTTGAGGATCTTGTCCACGAAGGTGGCGGCATAGCGAAAGAATTCCAGACGGTTTGTTCCATACGCCAGCAGACCTCCGGCGTCGGCGAACTCCGATGGACCGACCGAGGGGAGCCGCATCCTGGCCGCAAGATTCGCAATCGCTCCAGCGTTGTCTGTAAGCATCGCGTCCTGGGAGGTCACGACTGCATCAACGCGTCTTGTCGCCATCGCCGCAAAGGCGCTGTCGAACTCGCCTGGTCCTCGTGCCCCGAATTGGTGAAGCTCCAGCTTGAGTGATCTGGCTGCGGCCTCCATCACCGGGAGAACAATCTTGATGTGAGTGGGATTCTCCGGGTTGAAAAGGACCGCGACTTGCCGTACACGCGGGAACACGTCCCTGAGCAGTTCCAGGCGTTTCACCATCAATTCAGGACTGAAGCCCGCCATCCCGGTGACATTTCCGCCCGGCCGCGCGAGACTCGCAACGAGGCCCGTTGCGACGGGGTCACCGCCGGACGCCATCACGATGGGAATGGTCGTGGTCGCACTCTTGGCCGCAAGGATCGCTGGAGTCCCGGCGGTCACAAGGACGTCAACCTTGAAACGCACCAGCTCAGCGGCCAACTGAGGCAGCCGCTCGAAGTTCCCCTCGGCCCAGCGGAACTCGATCACCAGGTTCTTGCCCTCCACGTAGCCCAGGTCACGCAGTCCCGCCCGCAAGGCCTCTACCCGGCCAGCCGTTCCGGATGCGGAGGCCGCGCCCAGGAACCCGATGCGCCAGACCTTGCCCTTCTGCTGGGCAAACGACGTCAGCGGCGCTGCGAGCGCGCCCGCGCCAAGCGCAACAAGAAGTTTGCGGCGATTGTTCATTATCGGGCTGCCGATTTCCTAGCGGGGAATCAGCACGGTTACTTGCGTGCGCCCGAGCAGTTTCTTGAATCCGGCGTCGAACGTGACAAGGTGCTCGCCGAGCTGAATGACTGCCGCTGCAAGCCAGGCATCAGGAATCTCGTTGGCGGTCAGATTCTTCTCTACGCAGAGCTGGCGTAACATGGGCCACTCGGCGCCGAGAGACGGCAACTCGACACCCGGCAATGCAAAGAGCGTATCCAGAAAGTCCACGGCATCTGCCACGGGCGTAGGATGGACAAATATCCTCGGGTTTGTGACCAGCCGCAAGTAACTGGCAACAACCATCGGCATCAGCTTCACGCTTGCGCCCTCCGCGCAAGCTGCGACGGCTTCATTCAGGCGCGCATAGGCTGTCTTGTGGTGAGGATGGTCGCTACGCGACGCCGCGATCAAGACATTGACATCAGGCGTCATCGTCCGCGGCATCCAGCATGGCTTTATTGCTGCTCGGGTTCAGGCCGGCAACCAGCCCCCCACGCCCCTTGAAGACAGAAATCTTTCGTTTGCTCGCCTTGGTTGCGCTGCGGGAAGATCGAAGGCGCAGTTGCAATCCTTCCTCGATCAGCCGCGTCAGGCTGGTCCGCTTCCGCGCGGCCAGCGCCTTGGCATTGGCAAGCAGGGTATCGTTGATATCGAGCGTGGTCTTCATGGTCTGACGATACAGATTTCTGTATCCTACGTCAACCACTCGGCTGGTGCGGCTGGGCGACGGGTGTCCTCCGTAACTTCCGTGTGCTTCCGTGTGTTTCCGTGGCTAAGTCTTGCTGTCAGCCGCGCCCGACGAACGGCATCTTGGTCGCCATGATGGTCATGGTGAAGACGTTGGTGTCGAGCGGCAGATTCGCCATGAATACCACAGCGTCGCCGACGTGCGCCGGGTCGATGCGCGGCTCCGGGGCGGTGGTGCCGTTCGCCTGCTTGACGCCCTGCGCCATGCGCTCGGTCATCGGGCTGATGGCGTTGCCGATGTCGATCTGCCCGCAGGCGATGTCGTAGTTCCTGCCGTCGAGCGAGATGGACTTGGTGAGGCCGGTCACGCCGTGCTTGGTCGCGGTGTAAGGCGCCGACCCGGGCCGCGGCGTGTGCGCGGAGATGGAACCGTTGTTGATGATGCGCCCGCCGCGCGGGTTCTGGTCCTTCATCATGCGAAAGGCTCCCTGCGCGCACAGGAACATGCCGGTCAGGTTGACATCCACCACCGACTGCCATTTCTCGAACGGCAGGTCTTCGAATGCCACACCGGGCGCGTTGCCGCCGGCGTTGTTGAACAGCACGTCGAGACGCCCGAAACGGTCCTTGATCAGCGCGAACAATGCGGCCACCTGGTCCGGCTTGCCGACATCGGTCGGCACCACCAGCACGTTACTGCCGTTCGGGCCGGCCTCCGTCACCGTCTGCACGAGCATTTCCCTGCGCCGGCCCACGAGCGCGACGCGATAGCCGTTCTTGAGCAGTGCGAGCGCCACCGCTTTTCCGACACCGGTGCCGGCGCCCGTGACGAGCGCGGTTTTGTTGCCCGGGTTGTTGCTTGAGACCATGCGCCTTCTCCTTCGACTGTGAGGCGAGCATGTTAACCCACCTGCCGCAGGCGAGTGAACGAAGAACGGGTTTGCCCGGGCCTTGTCCCATCATGGGTATGCGTCCGGGGCGGCCCAACCACGGTACGGAATGCCGGCGTGCACCCGGTTAGAATAGGAGCCTTGCTTACACCCCGCCGCGGAGAACCCGATGTCACAGCAGCAGGAGGGCAGTCTCAGCCCGGAGATTGTCCTCGAGCAGATGAAGAAGAACGGCGTCACGCACGTGGTGTGGCTGCCCGACAGCGAAACCAACTGGCTCTTCCTGCTCATGAAGGCGGAACCCTCGCTCACCCTGGTGGGCGTGAACCGCGAGGGTCTCGCGTTTTCCGCGGCGGCGGGGATCCACGCCGGCGGCAAGGTGCCGCTCATTCTGATCCAGAACACCGGCTTGATGGAGTCGGGAGATTCGCTGCGCGGGTGGACCCTCGGCATGAACATTCCCGTCGTGCTGATGGTCGGCTACCGTGGCTGGACACGCCACGGCGTCAACACCGACACGGCGGCCACTTACACCGAGCGCTTCCTCAACGCCTTCGGCATCAATTACTACCTGGTCGAGGACGGCGCCGATGCGGGGCGCATCTCGATTGCGTTCGAGGAAGCGAAGAAGACGAAGCGGCCGGTGGCGGTGCTGGTGGCTGATGAGTATCACGGGTTCAACTGACAAAGAAGTGATTCGTTTCTCGTTCCTCGTGACGGGGCACCACTGCGACTAGTCAACGAGCAACGAGCAACGAGCAACGAGGAACGCACACAATGATGGACACCGCCGAAATGCTCAAGGTCTTCAACCGCCACCGGGGCGATGCCATCGTCGTGCCGGGCCGCGGCGGCAGGCACTGGGTCCATATCAGCACCCGGCCCAACCGGGATGTCCCGCTGGGAGACCCCGCGATGGGCGGCCACGCGTCCTTCGCGATGGGGCTCGCGCTGGCGCGGCCGGGCGAGCGGGTCGTACTGTTCGATTCGGACGGCGACGTGCAGATGGGGATGGGCATACTCGCGACCATCGCGGAGCAGCAGCCGCGGAATTTTTATCACTTCATGCTCGACAACGAGTGCTACGCCACCACCGGCGGTCAGCCGGTCCCGCACGCGAAAACCATCGCCTACGAGACCATCGCGCGTGCCTGCGGTTACCCCCGCGTCTACGCTTACGACAACCTGGAGACCTTCTCGATCCAGGTCGAACGCATACTGTCCGAGCCCGGCCCGGTGTTCGTCGCGCTGAAAGTCCGGCCCGAAGTCGAGAACAAGCCGATCGGGGCGCGCAGCAAGTGGCGGACCCGCAGCCAGGTGCAGGTGATCGCGGACCTCCAGAAGGAACTGGGCATCGCCAGTGGACGTTAACCCTCAACACCGCAATTCAGCCACAGAGGTCACAGAGATCACAGAGAGATTCAAGGGGTTGAATCAGCACGCCAGACTCACCCGACGGGAGAGATTAAAGACGTACGTTCTTGACACTCCTCTGTGAACTCTGTGTTCTCTGTGGCTAAGAGCTTTATTGCAGGGTGAGTCACGACTTTGATCGGCGGGCAGGTCATTCCTTGGCCGCCGATTCCAGCACGATCAAAATGCCGCGCACGATGTCCTCGAGCGGCAGGGACGGCGCTCCCGGCGCCGCCTGCCCGGGCAGGCAGGGAACGTGCAGGAAGCCGGCGCGGAACGCCGGCTTGCTCGCCACGGCGAGGCGCATGAGGCCGTAGAAGACATGGTTGCAGACGAAGGTGCCGGCGCTCATGGAGAGTTGCGCCGGCAACTCCGCCGCGTGCAGCGCGGCGACGGCGGCCCGCACCGGGAGCGTCGCAAGATAGGCCGCCGGCCCGTTCGCCGCGATGGGGACATCCACCGGCTGCGCGCCGTCGTTGTCGGGAGTGCGCGCATCCTGCAGGTTGATCGCGACGCGCTCGACGCACAGCGCGGCGCGGTCGCCCGCCTGTCCCACGCACAGCACGAGATCCGGGTTCGTGCGCGCAATCGCCGCTGCCAGCGCCGGGATCGAGCTTGAGTAAGAAGTCGGCAGTTCCGCCGTCACGATCTCCATCGCCCCGATCCGCTGCGGCAGCCGGCGCACCGCTTCGATAGAGGCATTGACCGCCTCGCCGCCGAACGGCTCGAAACCGGTTACCAGGACTTTCATGAGCGGGATGAGATATGAGGGATGAGGAGCAAGTAGAATTTTAAGGCAAAAGGCAAAAGGCAAAAGGCAAAAAAACCGTACTCATCACCCATCACCCATCACGCATCAGCGAGTATGGGAGAATGCCGCCACGGCAATCAACGGAGGAGGAAAGATCGTGAGCAATGAAGAGGCACTGCGCCACGACGTGGCGCTCGCCAACCGCATCATCGAGCGTTTCGGGCTGTCCAATGCGTTCGGCCATGTGAGCGCGCGCATTCCGGGCACCAACCGGTTCTACATCGGGACCCGCCGCAGCCCGGGCCTGGCCGATGAGAACCACCTGCTGGTGATCGACAACGACGGCAAGATTCTGTCCGGCGACGGCACGCCCAACAGCGAGTTCTGGATCCACGCGCGCATCTACGCCGCGAGGCCGGACGTCGGGGCCGTGGTCCACGCGCAT
>CAZFRR010000049.1:0-5849 GCA_964521405.1 uncultured Streptomycetaceae bacterium
GCCGGCGGATCAACACCAAGAGCGAGCTCGTGATCCTGCTGAAACCCACCATCGTTCACAGCGACCGCGAATGGCAGAAGGACCTGGCGGATACCCGGGACCGCCTGCGGGCGATGGAGCCGCCGCAGCAGCCGCAGCAGCCGCGGCAATGATGTTGCCAGTTGCCAGTTGCCAGTTGCCAGTTGTGAGTTACGAGTTGTGAGTTGCGAGTTGGCAAGACGTTTAACTGGAAACTGGAAACTCGGAACTGGAAACTCGAAAGATGTATAGAACCCACTTCGGCCTTCGCGAAATGCCGTTCGGGATCACGCCCGACACGAGCTTCGCCTACGCCTGCAACACCCACCAGGAGGCGCTCAACACGCTGCTGGTGGCGGTCAAGAACGGCGAAGGCTTCATCAAGATCACCGGCGAGCTCGGCACCGGCAAGACGCTGCTCTGCCGCCGCTTTCTCGCCACGCTCGACCAGAGCCACGTCTCGGCCTACATCCCCAACCCCTATCTCGAGCCGCGCACGCTGCTGTTCGCGCTGGTCGAGGAGCTCGGGGTCGCGTTGCACCGGGGAACCGACCAGCATCAACTGATGAAGGAGTTGACGCGCCTGCTGCTCAACTTCGCGCGGCAGGGCAAGCTGGTGGTGCTGTGCCTGGACGAGGCGCAGGCAATGCCGGTCGAGACGATGGAGGCGCTGCGCCTGCTCACCAACCTCGAAACCGAGAAGCGAAAGCTGATACAGGTCGTGCTCTTCGGCCAGCCCGAGCTCGATCAGAAGCTGGAGCACCAATCGATCCGGCAGCTGAGGCAGCGCATCACTTTCCAGTACCGGCTGAAGGCGCTCGGGCGCGACGAGGTGGATGAGTACATTTCCCACCGCCTGCGGGTCGCGGGCTACCGCGGCAACCGCCTGTTCACGCCTCAGGCGACGGGCCTGGTTCACCGCTACAGCGGCGGGGTGCCGCGGCTCATCAATATCATGGCGCACAAGGCCATGCTGCTGGCTTACGGGGAGGGGGTGCAGCGGGTGCTGCCGGCCCACGTGCGCAGGGCCGCGGCGGATACTCCGGTTCCGCGCGCCCGCTGGCCCTGGCGATGGCTGGGGTTCGCCATGCTGGTGATGATTTCGACCGGCAGCATCGGCTGGATGGTGCTGTCATGAGTGTCATCAACCAGCTCCTGCTCGATCTCGAGAAGCGCCGGGTTTCCGGCGCGGAGCGCAACATCTTGCCCGGTCACGTGCGGGCGCTTCCGGATGGCGAGCGCGCGATTCACTGGGGCTGGATCGCGGCCGGCAGCGCGGCGGCGGTGCTCGCGGCATTGTGGGCGCTGTTTTCCGGGTTCGATTGGACGATCCAGCGGACTGCCGCGACCAATGCTACCCAGCGCACCACCGAGGTCGTCATCGAGAAGGTAGTGGCGGCCTCCGCGGGCCTGACCCTGGACGCCCGGCCCGTTGAAAACAGCGACGGCGCCCCGATGCCGCCGCTCGCGTCGCGCCTGAGTTTCGAGCTGTCCGTCCCGCCCGCCCCGGTGGAGCGCCCGGCATCGCGTGCCCCGCTGCCGACCTCCCGCGTGATCGGGCGGGCCGCACCGGAGCCTGCCACCCGTAGCGAATCACCGGCTGTTCCGGCCGAGCGCATCGATCCCTTGAAGCCGCCCGATATGGCTGCGACTGCCAAGGTCCCGGTGGAGCGCGCTGATCCCTCGAAGCCGCCTGCTATGGTTGCAACCGCCAAGGCTCCGGCCGAGCGCACCGAGCCCTCGAAGCCGCCCGCAGCGGTTGCAACTGCCAAGGTTCCGGCGGGCAAGCCGGAGATTCATAGGGAAATGCGGCAGCCCACGCAGCGCGATCTCGCGGAGCACGAGTACCGCAAAGCGACCGCGTCGCTGCACCAGGGACGCCTCGCCGAGGCCCAGGAAGGCTACCAGGCGGCTTTGAATATATTTCCCGGCCACCACGACGCGCGCCAGGCGCTGGTGGGGCTGCTGCTGGATACGAAGAAACTCGACGAGGCCGAGCGCGTGCTGCAGGAGGGTCTGACGCTCGCGCCCGCGCAGTCCGGATTCGCGATGACGCTCGCCCGCCTGCAGGTGGACCGCGGCGAGACTGCGCAGGCGAGCGCCACCCTGAAGAAGGGGCTCGAGAATGCGCCGCTCAACGCGGACTATTTGGCGTTTCTCGCCGCGCTGCTGCAGCGCCAGGGCCGGCATGAAGAGGCGATCGAGAATTTCCAGGGTGCGCTGCGGCTGCGGCCGGCCGCCGGCGTGTGGTGGCTGGGGCTCGGCATCTCGCTGCAAGCGGCCAACCGCATTTCGGAGGCCAAGGACGCCTTCAGCCGCGCCCGTGCAAGCAATAACCTCAATCCCGAACTCGCGTCCTTCGCGGAACAGCGCTTGAAGCAATTGCAGTAGCGCTGCCAATTTCGTTCCGGGTTCCGAGTTCCGAGTTCCGCGTTCTGGGTTCAAGGTTCCGAGTTCCGAGTTCCGAGTTCCGAGTTCCGGGTTCCGGGTTCCGAGTTCCGGGTTCAAAGTTCCACGTTCCGGGTGAAGGTTATTTCCCGCTTTTTTCCAAGGGTGTTTACTCCTTGATTTTAAGGGTAATTTCCATTTGATCTAGCGGGAGTTTTGTGCAGTCCGCCCTGAAAATATTCAGGCCGAGGATGTTATAATTTGCGCATACATTCACAGGCTTACATCATTTTTATGTCAAGGGGTTGCAGCCCATTGGGTTGCAACCCCTCGTTTTAATAAGAATGCTTCTCCACGGGATGAAAAGCAGCAAACGCAACCAAGGCCGAAGCAGGCTCATTGCCACGGCATTGGTGGCCTACTTTGCAGCGAGCGTTGCCTGCGCGAATCCGGTAGGACCGGCTGTCGTCAACGGTCAAGCCGCGTTCGCGGCCAACGGCAAGCTGCTTTCCATCACCAATACGCCCAGCGCCATCATCAACTGGCAGCAGTTTTCAATCGGCTCCGGTGAGACCACGCGTTTCATCCAGCAATCCGCGGCGAGCGCGGTATTGAACCGCGTAGTCGGCTCCGATCCTTCGGCGATCCTGGGCGCGTTGCAGTCGAACGGCCGCGTCTTCCTGATCAATCCCAGCGGCATCCTCTTCGGCGCCGGCGCCCAGATCGACGTCGCGGGGCTGGTCGCGTCGTCCCTGCGCCTGACCAACGAGGATTTTCTCGCCGGGCGCCTGAACTTCACCGGCGATCCGGCGCTCGCCGCGGCGGTAATCAATCAAGGCCGGATTTCAGCCAGCCCGGGCGGACAGGTCTACCTGGTCGGCTCGGCCGTCGATAACTCGGGCGTGATCGCAGCGCCCAACGGCGACATCGTGCTCGCGGCGGGAAAGTCGGTGCGCGTGACGGAGCGCGCGACCCCGGGCCTGCAGGTCGAAATCGTCGCGCCGGCGGACCGTTCGCTCACGCTCAAGATGAGCGAGCTCGCGGCCGGCAGCCGCGGCATCTACGCGGGCCTGGTCAGGAACAGCGGCACCCTCAGCGCCAACTCCGTGGTGCGCGGCGCGGACGGAGGCATCCTCCTCAAGGCTTCCGGCGACATCAAGCTTGAGGCCGGCAGCACCACGACCGCGAATGGCGCCAATGGCGGCACGGTGACGGTGGATGCCGGTGGCGCGGCGACGGTTGCCGGCGTGGTCGAAGCCCGGGGCGAAACCGGCGCTGGCGGCGGCATCGTCCTGAAGAGCGCGACCAGCCTGACGCTGGCGCCTGGAAGCCGCGTGAGCGCCAATGGCGCGAGTGGCGGCACCGTGTCCGCTGTCTCCGGGGGCGACATGGTCGTGTCAGGTACGGTCGAGGCTAAAGGCGAAACCGGCGCTGGCGGCGGCATCGTCCTGAAGAGCGCGACCAGCCTGACGCTGGCGCCTGGAAGCAGCGTGACCGCCAATGGCGCGAGCGGCGGCACGGTGTCCGTTGATTCCGGGGGCGGCATGGTCGTGTCCGGCGCCGTCCAGGCCAAAGGCGATACCGGCGCTGGCGGCGGCATCGTCCTGAAGAGCTCGACCACCCTGACGCTGGATTCCCGAAGTAGTGTGAGTGCCAGTGGAGCAAGTGGCGGCACGATATCAGTTGCCTCCGGGGGCGGGATGGCTGTCGCCGGCGCGGTCGAAGCCAAAGGCTTTCAGGGTAGCGGCGGTGGCATCTATCTCAAGAGCGCGACGGATCTGACGCTCGATGCGTCGGCCAATCTGACGGCGAGCGGCGCCAGCGGCGGCACGGTTTCAGTAGTTGCTGGCGGCACCGCAATCGTGTCCGGCACGGTCGAAGCCAAAGGCGATGCGGGCGCCGGCGGGCAAGTCGCAATTCTCGGCGATCTCACCGGCGTATTCGACGGCGCGCGCGTCGACGCGTCCGGCGCGACCGGCGGCGGCGCGATACTCGTCGGCGGCGACTACCAGGGCAGCGCGATTCGCAGCAGCGGCGCGGCTCTACCCAACTCGAGGCGAACCTATGTCGGGCGCGACACGGTGATGCGCGCCGACGCCATCGGCTCGGGCGACGGCGGGAAGGTAATCGTCTGGGCTGACGACACCACTCACTACTACGGCAGCATCAGCGCGCGCGGTGGGGAACAGTCAGGCGATGGCGGATTGGTTGAAGTATCGGGCAAGAAATATTTGACCTTCAAGGGCACGGTTAACACCCTCGCGCCGCACGGCAAGACGGGCACGTTATTGTTAGACCCGACGAACATCACCATCACGGGTGGTGCCAGTGATGGTGATGATACAGATACGTCAAGCACATCATTTATCGGCAGCCCATCGGGTGTCGCGGGAACCGTTGCAGCGGCAGATACGTCGCCGACCAACATCTACGAATCCGAACTTGAAGGAATAGCAGCAGGAACGAACATCAACGTTCAGGCGAGTAACGATATCACCTTCATCGGCACGTTCACTGGCGGGCTCTCGCTCGCTCAAACTGCCGGGACCAACACCTTTGATGCGGGCAACACGCTCGCGATTGCCGGCACCGGCATCACCACTGCGGGAGCGGGCCTGACTCTGAAGGCTGGCGCAGGCGGCATCCTGGGCATTGGCAGCCTCAACACCTCAGGCGGGCTGGTCACCATAGACTCGGCAGGTTCTGCCGTCGCTGTCGGTGTTATCAGCGGCGCGGGCGGGTTGACCAAGCTGGGTGCAGGCACGCTCAAGCTAAGTGCCGCGAACACCTACACTGGCGCGACCACGATTAGCGCGGGCATCTTGGCACTCGATGCCACCGGCACGATTGCAGCAAGCTCCGGTGTCGCCAACGCCGGCACGTTCTCCATTGCCGCGGACAAGACCATCGATTCGATGACGGGCGCAGGCGCGACTACGCTCGGCGGAAACACGCTGACCATAGGCGATGCCACCGGCACATCAGGCACCTACAGCGGTGTGGCAAGCGGCACCGGCGGCATTACCAAAGCAGGTACCGGCACGCTGACCTTAAGTGGCGTTAACACCTACACCGGCGCGACCATGATCAGCGCGGGCACCTTGACGCTGGGTGTGGCGGACGCGATTGCGACCAGCTCGGGTGTCGCCAACGCGGGCGACTTGACGCTCAGCGCGTCCAACACCATAGATTCGATGACCGGTGCGGGCACCACCACGCTGGGCGCAAACACTCTCACCATCGGTGATGCCACCGGCACATCAAGTACCTATAGCGGTGTAGCAAGCGGCACCGGCGGCATTACCAAAGCGGGCGCCGGCACACTGACCTTGAGCGGAGCCAACACCTACACCGGCGCGACCACGATCAGCGCGGGCACCTTGACGCTGGGTGCGGCGGGCGTGATCGCCGATGGCAGCGCGCTGGTGAACAACGCCACGCTC
>CAZFRR010000050.1:0-13192 GCA_964521405.1 uncultured Streptomycetaceae bacterium
GCAGGGCGACTTCGTGGTGATCGATTCGCTGTTGTCGGAAGAAGCCGTGATGGGCTTCGAGTACGGCTACTCGACCTCGGCGCCCAACGAGCTCACGATCTGGGAAGGGCAGTTCGGCGATTTCGCCAACGGCGCGCAGGTTGTCATAGACCAGTTCATCGCCTCCGGGGAGGCCAAGTGGGGCCGGCTGTGCGGGCTCACGCTGATGCTCCCGCACGGCTACGAAGGGCAGGGGCCGGAGCATTCTTCCGCCCGCATCGAGCGCTACCTGCAGATGTGCGCCGACTACAACATGCAGGTCTGCATACCGGCAACCCCGGTGCAGCTCTACTACCTCCTGCGGCGCCAGATGGTCCGGCCGTTCCGCAAGCCGCTGGTGATGTTCACGCCGAAGAGCCTGCTGCGGCACAAGGAGTCGGTTTCTCCGCTGGAAGAGTTCGCCACCGACGGGTTCAAGCCGGTCAACGAAGACTGGGAATCGAAGGATATCAACCCGGAGAAAGTGAAGCGCGTCGTCTTCTGCAGCGGCAAGGTCTATTACGACTTGCGGGCGGAGCGCAAGGCGAAGCTTCTCAAGGATCTGCCGCTGGTCCGCATCGCGCAGCTCTATCCGTTTCCGCACGATGATTTTCAGGCGCAACTGGAGCACTACCGGAAGGCGACCGAAATCGTGTGGTGCCAGGAGGAGCCGCGCAATCAGGGCGCGTGGCATCGCATTCAGCACTATTTGCAGCGCCACCTGCTGCCGCACCAGAAGCTGATCTACGCCGGCCGCGATTCATCCGCCTCGCCGGCCGTTGGCTACAAGTCGCTGCACGACCGGCAGCAGAAGGAGCTGGTGGAGCTGGCGCTCTCTGTCGGCGTCTTATCCAGCGCCGACGGCGTAGGGTAGGGAGCAGCCATGCTGGTCGAAGTCAAAGTGCCTCAATTGTCGGAGTCCGTGGCGGAAGCAACACTCCTCACCTGGCACAAGAAGCCGGGCGACGCCGTCAGGCGCGACGAGAACCTGGTGGACATCGAGACCGACAAGGTGGTGCTGGAGACGCCCGCACCGGATTCCGGCGTGATCGTGAAGATCATCAAGGGGGATGGCAGCACGGTATCGAGTAACGAGTTGATCGCCCAGATCGACACGGCCGGCGCGGCAGTGGTGTCAGCCGCCGCCCCGAAACAGAAGGACAAGGCAAGGGCGGAAGTTCCGGCCGCTGCCCCGGTCGCCAAGGGAGGGGCTCCAGCGATGCCGGCGGCGCAAAGGCTCGCCGCAGAGAAAAATGTGGATCCTGCCGTGATTCCCGGCACGGGGCGCGGCGGCCGCGTGACCAAGGAGGACGTCATGCATGCGGCGCAAGTTGCGCAGCCGGGGGCAAAGACTCCCGCTCCCGCTGTCATGCGCGCACCGGCGCCTGCCGTGGACCTGGGGGCGCTCGGCGATCGGCCCGAGCAGCGCGTGCCAATGTCGCGTCTGCGCGCGCGCATCGCGGAACGCCTGGTGCAGTCGCAGCACACGGCTGCGATGCTGACCACGTTCAACGAAGCGAACATGCAGCCGGTGATGGAGCTGCGGAAGAAATACCAGGAGCGGTTCGAGAAGGAGCATGGCGTGAAGCTTGGCTTCATGTCGTTCTTCGTGAAGGCCGCAGTGCACGCGCTCAAGAAATATCCCGTCGTCAACGCTTCCATCGACGGCACGGACATCGTCTATCACGGCTATTACGACATCGGCATCGCGGTCGGCAGTCCCCGGGGGCTGGTGGTGCCGATTCTGCGCAATGCCGACCAGCTGTCGCTCGCGGAGATCGAGAAGACCATCGCGGACTACGGCAAGCGCGCGCAGGATGGAAAATTGACGATCGAGGAGCTGACCGGCGGCACGTTCTCGATTTCGAACGGGGGCGTGTTCGGCTCGATGCTGTCCACGCCGATCATCAACCCGCCGCAGAGCGCGATCCTGGGCGTCCATGCCACGCGGGAGCGCCCGGTGGCCGAGAACGGGCAGGTGGTGATCCGGCCGATCAACTATCTTGCGATGTCCTACGATCACCGCATCATCGACGGGCGCGAGGCCGTGTTGACTCTGGTCGCGATCAAGGAAGCGCTGGAAGATCCCGCGCGGATTTTGCTGGACATCTGATGCGCTTTACCGCAGAGGCGCGGAGACGCGGAGGAATTCTGATTTGATTCCATTCTGGTGTTCTCTGCGCCTCTGTGTCTCTGCGGTGAAATAGGTTTCAGTTCATGGCGAAGACATTTGACGTGGTAGTCATCGGCGGCGGCCCCGGCGGCTACATCGCCGCGATCCGCGCCGCGCAGCTGGGTTTTCAGGTGGCCTGCATCGACGACGGGTCGGCCGCCGACGGCAAACCGGCGCTGGGTGGAACCTGCACTAACGTCGGCTGCATTCCTTCCAAGGCGCTGCTGCAGTCCTCCGAGAACTTTGAACACGCGGGGCACGCCTTTGCCGAGCACGGCATCCAGGTGAAGGGGCTCACGCTCGACCTCGCGCGGATGTTGAAGCGCAAGGACCAGGTGGTGAAGCAGAACAACGACGGGATCAGCTATCTTTTCAAGAAGAACAAAATCGCTTTTTATCACGGCACCGGCGGTTTCGCCGGCGGGCGCGCCGGCGCCTGGGAAATCAAGGTGACCGGGAAGGCCGGGGAGGCGCTGACCGCAAAGCACGTTATCATCGCGACAGGGTCCAGCCCGCGGGCGCTTCCCGGCGCGCCGTTCGACGGCAAGTTCGTGCTCGACAATGACGGCGCGCTGGCGATGCCGGACGTTCCCAGGCGCCTGGGCGTGATTGGCGCCGGCGTCATCGGCCTGGAGATGGGCAGCGTGTGGCGGCGGCTGGGCGCTGAAGTCACGATCCTGGAGGCGCTGCCGGCGTTCCTCGGCGCAGTGGACGAGCAGGTCGCCAGCGAAGCGCAAAAGGTATTTGCCAGGCAGGGCCTTAAGATCCACACCGGCGTCAAGGTCGGGAAAGTGAAGGCCGGCAAGGATGTGACCGTGGAATATGCCGACAGCGCCGGGGCGGCGCAAAAGCTCGCGGTAGACCGGTTGATCGTATCCATCGGGCGCGTGCCCAATACCAGCGGACTGTCGGCCGCCGCGGTCAGCCTCAAGCTCGACGAGCGCGGCTTCGTGGCGGTCGACGACGAATGCCGCACCCATCTTGCCGGCGTGTGGGCGATCGGCGATGTCGTGCGCGGGCCGATGCTGGCGCACAAGGCAGAAGAGGAGGGCGTGGCGGTGGCCGAGCGCATTGCAGGAAAGCACGGGCACGTCGATTTCAACACCATCCCGTGGGTGATCTATACCTCTCCCGAGATCGCATGGGTGGGAAAGACCGAACAGCAGTTGAGAAGCGACGGCGTCCCGTACAAGGCCGGGCAGTTCCCGTTCATGGCGAACGGGCGCGCCCGGGCGCTCGGCAACACCACGGGCTTCGTCAAGATACTTGCCGCCGAGAAAACCGACCGCATACTCGGCGTGCACATCATCGGGCCGATGGCCTCCGAGCTGATCGCGGAAGCCGTGGTCGCGATGGAGTTTCACGCGTCCGCCGAGGACATCGCCCTCATCTGCCATGCGCATCCTTCGTTGTCGGAAGCCATGAAGGAGGCTGCGCTTGCCGTGGACAAGCGCACCTTGAACCTGTGAGCGGGGACGCCTTCGACGCGGCCGAGTACACCGAGCCGGCCAAGGCGCTTCCGGTCACCGTCCTCGAGCTCTACCAGGAAGCGCTCAGGAAAAGAAGCTTCGACCCGGACGACTCGCAGTATGCCGCCGTGATGCGCCTGCAGCGGCTCTATGAAGAATGGACCGATTACAAGCGGCGGCGCGCTACCGCGCTGCGCCGCCTGGTGGTGCATCCGCCGTTGCCAAGGGGCATCTACCTGTGGGGTGCGGTCGGGCGCGGCAAGACCTTCCTCATGGACAGCTTCTACCGCTGCCTGCCGCTGGTGCGGCGCCGGCGCGTCCATTTCCACCACTTCATGCGCGACGTCCACCGCGCACTCGAAAAGCTGAAAGGCACTGTGGAGCCTCTTGACGCGCTTGCGGGCCGCATTGCCAAGCGCTACCGTCTCATCTGTTTCGACGAGATTGCGCTGTCCGATGTTGCCGACGCGCTGATACTGGGGCGGTTACTGACCAAGACCATGGACTTCGGTGTGGTCTACTGCATGACGTCGAACTACCACCCGGATGAACTCTACAAGGGCGGACTCAAGCGCGAGGACTTCCTGCCCACCATCGAGCTGATCAAGGAAAGGCTCGATGTCGTCCGCGTGGATGGCGGCGTCGATTACCGCAGGCGCGCGCTGCAGAGGATCAAGGTCTACCACGCGCCGCTCGCGCCCGAGACCGACGGCGCGCTGATGGAGGCGTTTCGCAGGCTTGCCGAGGTGGAGGAAGAGCGCCACGAGCTCGACGTCGAGGGACGCGTCATTGCCTACCGCCACCGCGCGGGCGGGGTGGTCTGGTTCGATTTCAAGGTGATCTGCGGCTGGGGCCGATCCCAGAACGACTACATCGACCTCGCCAAGCGCTTCCACACGCTCATCGTCTCGGGCGTGCCGAGAATGGGGCTGGACCGGGGCGACGAGGCCCGCCGCTTCACGCTGCTGGTTGACGTGCTCTACGACCAGCGCGTAAAACTGATTGCTTCCGCGGAAGCGCCGCCAGAGGAATTACTGGTGCGGGAGGGAAACGCCGAATCCCCCCAGCTCCAGGCAATGGTGTTCCAGTTCGATCGCACGGTGAGCCGGTTGATCGAGATGCAGACCCTCGAGTACTTGAACCAGCCCCGGGCAAGGAGTGATGAATGAATCCATTCAATGCGCTGCGCGCATTCGAGGCAACGGGCAAGATCACCGCCCGGGTGGTGGAGATGGCGTTGAGCGAATTGTCGCCTGGCGAGGTCGTGTTCCAGACGGCCTACTCGAGCGTCAACTACAAGGACGCGCTGGCCGCGACCGGGACCGGCAAGATCATCCGCAGCTTTCCCCGCATCGCCGGAATCGACGCGACCGGGACCGTGATTTCGTCCGCCGACGGGCGTTTCAAGGCCGGGGACGAGGTGATCTGCACCAGCTATGAATTCGGCGTCGGTCACGACGGGGGCTATTCGCAGGTCTGCCGCGTGCCGGCGGACTGGGTGGTGCCGCTGCCCAAGGGGCTGACCCTGTTCGAAGCCTCGGCGCTCGGCGTCGCCGGCTACACCGCCGGGCTGGCGGTGGAATTGCTGGAGCTGAATGGAATGGCCCCGGGCAACGGCAAGATCCTGGTGAACGGGGCGACCGGCGGGGTGGCGACGCTGGCGATGGACATGCTGTCGAACCTCGGTTATCACGTCGTCGCGGTGACCGGGAAGGACGATGAGCACGAGTACCTGCGGAAAATCGGCGCCAGGGAAGTGCTGTCACGACATCAGCTCGAGATGGGCGCGCGCCCGCTGGAGAAGCCGTTGTGGGCGGCTGCTTTCGACTCGGTGGGCGGAGAACACCTGGCGTGGCTCACGCGCACCATGCAGCCGGGCGGCCTTATCGCGAGCTTCGGCAACGCCGGGGGCATCGAATTCAAGACCACGGTGCTGCCTTTCATCCTGCGCGGGGTGAGGCTGATCGGGGTCGATTCCGGATTCACGCCGATGCCGTTGCGGCGCAAAATATGGGGGCGGCTTGCCGCCGGTCTCAAGCCCCGGCATCTCGGCGACATTGCGCACATCATCAAGCTGGAAGACCTGCCGGGCTATTTCGAGAGGATGCTGAAGGGGCAGATAAAGGGGCGGGCGGTCGTCAAGCTTTGACAACAAGTGATTCGTTCCTCGTTTCTCGTTCCTCGTGATCGATGAGCGGCGAGCCTGCAGGGCAAGTCGAGAAACGAAAAACGAGAAACGAGTCACTCTGTGGGAAGGGGGAAAATGGCAACCTACAAGGATTTCTACCGGCGCTCGATAGAACACCGCGACGAGTTCTGGACCGAGCAGGCCCGGCTGGTGGACTGGCACCAGCCGTTCGACCAGGTCCTCGACTACAGCCGGCCGCCGTTCGCCAAATGGTTCGTCGGCGGGCTCACCAACCTCTGTCACAACGCGGTGGACCGCCACCTCGCAACACGCGGGGGGCAGAAAGCGCTCATCTTCATTTCCACCGAGACCGGACAGGAAAAGAGCTATACCTTTCGCGAGCTGCACGCCGAGGTCAGCCGTTGCGCCGCAATGATCCGCTCCCAGGGCGTGGTCAAGGGCGACCGGGTGCTGATCTACATGCCAATGATCCCGGAAGCGGTGTTCGCGATGCTCGCCTGCGCGCGGCTCGGCGCGATCCATTCAGTCGTCTTCGGCGGCTTCGCCTCGCACAGCCTGGCCGCGCGCATCGACGATGCCCGCCCCAAGCTGATGATCACCGCCGACGGGGGATTGCGCGGGGGCCGCGCCATCCTTTACCAGTCGATGTACAACGAGGCGATTCGCCTGTCGAAAGCGCCGCCGGAGAAGGTCATCGTGGTCAATCGCGGGCTCGACCAGGACCTCAAGCTGGCGCCGGGGCGCGATCTTGACTACGCGGCGTTGCGCGCGAAGCACCTCGACGACCAGGTCCCGGTGACCTGGCTGGAGTCGAGCGAGCCGTCCTACATCCTCTACACCTCGGGCACGACCGGGCAGCCCAAGGGGGTGCAGCGCGATACCGGCGGCTATGCGGTGGCGCTCGCCAGCTCGATCAAGCACATCTACTGCGGCGAGGCCGGCGAGACCATGTTCACCACCTCCGACATCGGCTGGGTGGTCGGGCATTCCTACATCGTCTACGGGCCGCTCATCTGCGGCATGACGACGATACTCTACGAGGGGCTGCCGATCCGGCCCGACGCCGGCATCTGGTGGAAGATCGTCGCCGACAACAAGGTGTCGGTGATGTTCTCTTCCCCGACAGCTGCGCGCGTGCTGAAGAAGCAGGACCCGGCGTTCCTGAAGAAATACGACCTGGGCTCACTCAAGCATCTCTTCCTCGCCGGCGAGCCGCTCGACGAGCCCACCCACCGCTGGTTCACGGAAGCGCTCGGCAAACCGGTGATCGACCACTACTGGCAGACCGAGAGCGGCTGGCCCATCCTCTCCAGCGCGCCCGGCGTGGAACAAACGCCGGTGAAGCTGGGCAGCCCGAGCTTTCCGGTTTTCGGTTACGACCTGAAACTGCTGCGCGAGTCGGATGCCACGGAAGCCGCCCCCAACGAAAAAGCGGTGGTCGCGATCGTGCCGCCGCTGCCGCCGGGCTGCATGACCACGGTGTGGGGCGACGATGAGCGTTTCGTCAAAACCTATTTCGGCAGTTTCCGCGACAAACTGGTGTACTCGACCTTCGACTGGGGCATCCGGGACGAGGAGGGCTATCACTTCATTCTCGGCCGCACCGACGACGTGATCAACGTTGCCGGGCACCGCCTCGGCACGCGCGAGATCGAGGAAGCGGTCCAGGCGCATCCCAACATCGCCGAAGTCGCCGTGGTCGGGGTGGCCGACGCGCTGAAGGGCCAGATGCCGCTCGCATTCGCGGTGGTGAAGGACGCGGGGAAACTGGCGACGCCGGAGGGCCGCGCCGCGGAGGAGAAGGCGGTCCTGGACATAGTGGACAAGCAGCTCGGGGCCATTGCGCGCCCTTCGCGCGTGCACTTCGTGACGCTGCTTCCCAAGACCCGATCCGGGAAACTGCTGCGCCGTACCATCCAGGCGCTCGCCGAGGGGCGGGATCCCGGCGATCTCACCACCATCGAGGATCTGGGCGCGCTCGAGCAGATCCGCGAGGCGGTCGCAGCGGGCCGTGCGCCCGCCTGAGACAAGCAAACCTAGAAAAAGCTATTTGCCACAGAGAACACAGAGCTCACAGAGGAAAATCAAGAACGTATCAATCCTGAATTTCAGTTCATGAAGTATCGCGAGCCCGTGGAACGGCTTGCGATAGTTCATTCAGGCTCGACGCCGGCAATCTTCACGAGCTCGGCGAAGCGCTTGATATCGGAGGCGATCAGCTTGCGGAACTCCTCTGGCGAGCTGCCGACCGGCTCGAGACCGATCGCGACGATCCGTTCCCGCAGCTGCGGGTCCTGAAAGGCCCTCCGCAGCTCTCCGGAGAACCGCGCCAGCACCGCCGGCGGCAGCTTCGCCGGCGCCAGCATGCCGTGCCAGCTGGGCGGCATCTCGGTGCCGGTCACTCCCGATTCGATGACGGTGGGCACCTCGGGCAGGAAGGCCGCGCGCTTCGTGGAATTGTAGGCAATGGCGCGCAACCTCCCCGACTTGATATGCGGCATCGCCAGCGGCGCGGTCGCGAACATCACCTGGATTTCCCCCGCGAGCAGCCCGGTAAGGGCGGGGCCCGCGCCCTTGTACGGCACATGGACCATATTGGCGCCGGTCTTGGCGGAGAACACCGCGCTCGCGATGTGGATCGTGTTGCCCACCCCGGGAGAGCCGTAGGCGAGCCGGCCGCCGGGCTTGCTGCCGAGCGCGATCAACTCCTTGACCGTGCGCACCGGCAGCGAGGGATTCACGACGATGATATGCGCCTCGCCTTCCGTGATCTGGGAGAGCGGTGTGAAGTCCCTCAGCGCGTCGAATGGAAGCTTCTTGTAGATGCTGGGATTGACCGCGAACGACCCGGACGTGTGCAGGATGGTGTGACCGTCGGGCGCGGCTTTCGCCACGACGTCGGCCGCGATGATGCCGTTGGCGCCGGGACGGTTGTCCACGATGAAAGTCTGCCCGGTCTGCGAACTCAGCTGCTGGGCAAGAATCCGCGCAGTAGTGTCGGGCCCCCCCGAGCCGAATCCCACCACGATACGCACGGGACGGCTGGTGGAGGCCTGCGCAGCAGCGTTGTCCGCCAGCACCAGAGCAGGCGCGAGCAGCACCAGGGCCAGCGCGAGAGGGGATTCATTCATGCTTCGCATCCCGATGAGGTTGCCGTGCGATCATCCGCCGCCGCACGGATTGTTGGATAGGACAAGGCGAGGGTAGATTGGGCGCAACCGTGTGTCAAACGATTGCCCCGCAGGTATCATTTAAGTGGATTCCAGGCTGCCGAGGCGAAACTCACGATGAAATCATTACTTTCCCGCGCCGTCGGCCCTCGCGTCGCTCTCATGCTGGTTTTCTGCGCGGCATTGGCTCAATCAGCGGGTATGGCAGCGGAGAGAGGCT
Source organism: uncultured Streptomycetaceae bacterium (assembly GCA_964521405.1). Lineage (GTDB taxonomy): Bacteria > Pseudomonadota > Gammaproteobacteria > Burkholderiales > SG8-41 > SG8-41. The sequence goes on from CAZFRR010000050.1 coordinate 9,200, forward strand.
ACCCGTCGAGGCCCATCCGCGCCATCGTCGGTTTCGTTCCCGGCGGCGCGACCGACATCATGGCGCGCCAGCTCGGGCAGAAACTCGGCGAGAGCCTCGGCCAGACGGTAATCGTCGACAACCGTCCTGGCGGCAGCGGCATCATTGCCGCGGTCATGGCGAAGGAAGCTCTGCCTGACGGGCACACTATTTTCTTCGGTACCATCAGCACGCTTGCGACCAACGTCGCGACCATCGCCAAGCTGCCGTACGATCCACTGCGGGATTACGCGCCGATCACCCTGACTTCGTCGAACCCGTACTTTCTCGTGGTCCATCCTTCCGTTCCGGCCGGGACGGTGAAGGAATTCATCGCCTTGGCGAGGGCGAAGCCGCGACAGCTCAATTACGCGTCTTCCGGAACCGGCGGCGGTAACCATCTGGGCATGGAGCTATTCCGCAGCATGGCGAAGCTCGACATGGTGCACATTCCCTACAAGGGGGCGGCCCAGGCCACTGCCGAGGTTGCGGCGGGGCACGTGCAGATGAGCTTCAGCCAGCCGTCGGTGATGCTGCCGCACGCGAAGGCGGGGCGCATCAAGGTGCTGGGCGTAACGGGCCTGAAGCCGCTGCCATCCTGGCCCGATGCGCCACCCGTGGCCCAGGCAGGCGGGCTGCCGGGGTTCGAGGCCTCGTCATGGCAGGGGGTGGTGGCTCCGGCCCGGACTCCCAAGCCCATCGTTGACCGGCTGCACCAGGAGATCGTCAAGGCGCTGCATTCGCCCGAGGTCGAGCGTCGGCTGCTGGTTGAAGGCTCGGAGATCGGCGGCATGCCGCCGGAGGCGTTTGCGTCCTACATCCGCAACGAAATCGCGAAGTGGACCCGCGTCGTGAAGGAGGCGGGCATTAAGGTCGAGTAAAGAAAATCCTGAGTGGTTTGAGATTGGGATTCTCCTGGCGTCTTGGCGCCTTGGCGGTTCAATTGTTGTTCTGGTTATTCCTCTGAGGTGAAAGGTTCGAGCTTGGCGGTCGAGCTCAGAACGCGAAGCGGCTCATGCCCCCGTCCACCGGCGTCACGGTCCCGGTGATGTAGCCGGCCCGCGGTGAAGCGAGGAATACGGCGAGATTGGCCAGCTCTTCGGGCTCGCCGAACCGGCCCATCGGAATGTGCTCTTCCGAGAATTGCCGGCGGTTCTCTGCCGTCGGATGGAAGCGCACGATCTGCTCGCTCATGATGCGGCCGGGCTGGATCGAATTGACAGTGATGTCGTGCTTCGCCATTTCGCGGGAGAGCCCCTTCGCCCAGGCGTGCACCGCGGCCTTCGCGGAGTTTGCCGCGTTGAGGCCGCGCGGCTCGGACGAGCCAGTGATATTGACGATCCTGCCCCAGCGCCGAGCCATCATGCCGGGGATCACCGCGTGGGTGAGTTCGCGCAGGCGGATGAAGTTGACCAGGATGCCTTCCGCCCACTGCTCCTTGGTCGCTTCGAACGGGAAGGGGCGGCTGCCGCCAGCGGCGTTGATCAGAATGTCCACTCGGCCGAGCGCTTGTTCCGCTTCCTTGGCCAGCTTCTCGGCAGAGCCTTCCTGGTAGAGGTCGGTTTCCAGTATCAACGGTTCCGCGCCGCGCTCCGTGACGATTTCCCGGGCCAATTCCTCGAGGAGATTCACGCGCCGCGCGGCGATGGCGATTTTGACCCCTTCGCGCGCGAGGCCTAACGCGATCGCGCGCCCGATGCCGCGCGAGGCGCCGGTGACGAGGGCGGTCTTGCCTGAAAGCTGAAGATCCATAAGAGCGTGATTCGTGATTCGTGATTCGTGAATCGACCCAGCTGAGTATCCTTTGTAGTTGATCTTCGAATCACGAATCACGGGTTTCGTGGCGGAGAGGGCGGGATTCGAACCCGCGGTACGGCTTTCACCGTACGCACGCTTTCCAGGCGTGTGACTTAAACCACTCATCCACCTCTCCGAAGGGCAGAATTCTAGCAGATGCTTGGGGGTATCTTGCTGCGGGAACGAGGAGAGGGCGGGATTGTGCGCGTCTCGCGTTGCATCCGCGATCCGCGCATCCCTCGCCATACTCCGGCTCGGGACCGCCAGACCTCAAAGCGGTCTGGCGTCCAACCGGACATTCACTGGATGTCCGGTTGTCGAACCCGCGGTAGCCGCGCGATGATCGGCCGGAGGTCCGTTTCGATCGCGCGGATATAAAGTGGCGACTCTGTGGTCGTCCGCTTTATCGGCTTTTCACCTACACACGCTTTCCAGGCGTGCGACTTAAACCACTCATCCACCTCTCCGGGAACGCGAATTCTAGCAGATCGAACGGCGAGGCTATCCGCTCATCCATCCCACCGGGAGCCGTGATTTCCAGCATAATGCCCCGTATGAACTTCGAAAAATGGCGCCACTACTGCCGCGCGCGGCTCTACGAGATCCTCGGCGATCACGAGCGCGCGCTGACGGAGTATCACGAGGTATTCCGGCGCGACCCCGGGTTTCGCAAGGCCGCCAACGCGCTCGCCTGGCGCTATGCCTCAGCCGAGCGCTACACCGAGGCCATCCGCTATTTCAGCGAGGCACTCAAGCTCGAGGACAAGGATGCCGAAGCTCACTACAACCTCGGTTTTGTCTACGCGAAGAACCAGCAGCCGAGGGAGGCGATCGAGTGCTTTCGCTCGGCTGTTGAGTTGAGAGCCGTTCTCGACATGGCCTGGTATGGAATGGGACTTGCTCACGCGGTTCTGGGAGAACATCGCGAAGCCAAGGAAGCATTCGAAAGAGCGGCGCGACTGCAGCCGATGGCCGCACCGGCCTGGTACCAGTTGGGCATGGCCTGCTATCACGCCCACGATCCCGATCGCCTGCACCAGGTCATTCACCACTTGAACCGCTTCGACCCGAAGATGGCGCGGCGGCTGATTCTTGAGACTGAATCCACCGACCTGGCCTACCTGGTCAAGGACCTGGTCGTATAGCAGCTTGTCGGGCTTTTGCCCCGGCAAGCTGCTATGAATTAAGCCCCTTATTTCAGCCTGTCGGCTCCGGCGCTGGATAATACTGATGCCGGTTCACTACTGACCAGCGTTCCATAATCCAAGTCCGACAGGCTAGCCGAAGATCACCTGGGTGACTTTGAATTTCCCGCTGGCATCCTTCTGGAAGATCAGGATGGTCTCGTTATCGAACAGGCTCTGATTGTCGGGGTCGAAGGTCTTCTTCTTATAGATCCATTTCAGCGTGCTGGGCAACTTGTCGTCGACTGCATCGGGCTTGCCGACCTTGGCGACGACCTCCTCCTCCGTCTTGTCCGTCACGTAACCGATGAACAGGCCACGTGCTGTCCCCTTGAAATCGCCGGAGCAGCCGGCCAGGGCCAGCACCATGCCGCAAGTCGCGGCAACCAAAAACGCTTTCATCGCCAACCTCCCTGCATCTATTGTATCGCCAACGCACGAGTGCGTTCCACCATGACAAAGCCCGCCGAAGCGGGCCTTGTTCAGGTCAACAGCCCGCGACTATCTGCCTTCGGTGACCAAGGTATCGCCCACCAGGTTCGGGTAGCGCACGTGCTCCACCAGCTCCTGCACCTCCTTCGAGGGTTCGGGGGTCAGCCAGCTCACGATGAAGATAGTGATCATCGATACTGGCAGGCCGAACATGCCGGCCGAAACCGGGCTCAAGCCGAACCAAAGCGGCTCATTAATGCCGAAGAACGGGTAGCGCGTAACCATGTAGTACACGCAAATCCCAAGCCCCGCGGCCATACCGATGATCGCTCCCCACTTGTTGGCGCGCTTCCAGAATATGCCCATCACCAAACACGGGAAGAACGACGACGCCCCGAGCGAGAACGCGGCCCCCACCAGGAACAGGATGTCTCCCGGCTTGAGCGAGGTCACGTACGCCGCCGTGATCGCGGCACAGACCAGCAGGAACTTGGAAAGAAACACGCGCCTCTTCGTCGTGGCGTGGGGGTTAATCAGCTTGTAGTAGAAGTCGTGCGCCATG
>CAZFRR010000051.1:0-1577 GCA_964521405.1 uncultured Streptomycetaceae bacterium
CTTCGCGATGAGCCCCATCAGCATCACGCCCCCGAGGTCCATCTCGAAGTGGCGCACCACCGGGAACATCCACAGGTCGGCCTGCTTGCCGGTCAGCACATTCTGCTGCACTGGCGCGGCGCGGCCGGGAATGACCACCGGTTTCTGCTTGCGGTCGATGCGATCGCACAGCTTGGTCCCCAACTGCACGCCCGCCTCGCTGCGCTTTAACCCCACCATCTCGGCGCAGCGCTCGCGCGTGCCCCACAGGTTGGTGACGATCGGAAACTTCGAGGGCTTGCCGCGCATGTCGAGCGGCTGGTTGAACTGCACCGTGGGGTACTCGCGGCGCTGGTTGAGCGCGCCGAGGAGACCCGTCACGTCGAAATCCATCGGGTTGACGGTGCGGCTCACCGAGCGGAATTCGGCCGGGTCGTCGCGAATCTGGTCGAGGTAGGTGGAAAGACTCTTGGGCGCTTTGGCAGCGCGCGCTTTCCCGGTCGTCTTCTTGGTTTTCGGCACGCAGATCCCTTTCCGTGGCGCGGACTGACTTGAAAGTAAAATGGTTAAACGATTTCTGTCTGGAATATACGAGCGGGGGTCAGGCCTGTCAATGTGCGCGACAGCGCATTCCGCACGCAGTTAAGCGGCCAAACAACTTCGAGACGCGCAGCGATTACTCCGGCTTGATGCCCGCGGCGGCGACCACTTTCTTCCACTTCGCGATATCCGTCGCGATCATCGCGGCGAATTCCTCGGGCGTGCTGCCCAGCGGATCGGCGCCCTGCGCGACGAGCATCTGGCGCATCTCCGGCGCCAACAGTATCCGGTTGATCTCCCCGTTCAGTTTCGCGAGCAGCGGTTTCGGCATGCGCGGCGGTGCGATCACGCCGTACCAGCCGGCGACTTCGTAGTCCTTCAGCCCGGCTTCCCGAATCGTGGGAATTTCCGGCAGCGAGGACGAGCGCTTGGCCGAGGCGACCCCCAGCGCGATCAGCTTGCCGGAGCGGATGTGCTGGATCGATGAAGGTATGGAGGGAAAGGCAAGCTTCAGGTGGCCGCCCAGGAGATCGATGATCGCCTGCCCCTGCCCCTTGTAGGGGACATGCGTAAGGTTCACCTTGGCGATGATGGCGAACAATTCGCCGCACAGATGGCTTGGCGAGCCGACGCCGGAGGAGCCGAAGGAGAGCTGCCCGGGCTGGGTCCGGGCGTAGGCAATGAATTCCTTGACCGACCGGGCCGGCACGGAGGGGTGCACCACGAAGACGTTGGGAACGTCCGCCACCAGGGTGACCGCAGTGAAATCCCGTATCGGGTCGTAGGGCAGTTTGCGGTGCATCGCCGGGTTGATCGCGAAGCCGGCGGGAATCATCTGCAGGGTGTAGCCGTCGGGGGCCGCCCTGACGGTCAGCTCGGCCGCGATGATCTGGTTCGCACCGGGCCGGTTGTCGATGACGACCTGCTGCTGCCAGTTCTCGCCGAGCTTATGCCCGATGGCTCTCGCCAGGATGTCGGTCGCGCCGCCCGGAACCACGCCGACGAGGAAACGGATCGGGCGGTTGGGATAATCCTTCTGCGCCAGCGCGTTGCCCGCC
>CAZFRR010000052.1:0-31467 GCA_964521405.1 uncultured Streptomycetaceae bacterium
GTCCGGAAGCGGCGGAAATGCCGCCCGGCTGCCGGCGCGACGCGCGAGTATGGGGGGTGGGGGGCTGCTTGGCAAGGAGAATTGCGGCGCTGGAACGGTCCCGGTGGCAGGTCAGCTGAGGCAACTCTCCGGAAAATGTACAAACCCGGATCAGCGCAGTTTTGCTATTGTGGAGACCGACAAGTATGTCGAGGAGCCGGAGTCATAGTTCAGATGCGACCTTACTGGCTGTTGATGGCGATACCCGGGCTAGTGTTCGCGGCGCAAGCCGTGCAGGCCCAGCAACAGTACCCGGCCCGTCCGGTACGACTGATCGTGCCGTTCCCGCCGGGCGGAGCGGTCGACGTCGTCGGCCGCATCGTCACTTCCCGGCTGCCGGAACTGCTCGGGCAGCCGGTGGTCGTCGATAACCGCGGCGGGGCCAACGCGATCATCGGCTCGGAGATCGCCGCCCGCGCAGCGCCTGACGGCTACACCCTGCTGATCGTGCCCGCCGGACACGCGATCACTCCATCCGTTACGCGCAAGCTCCCGTACGACAGCGTGAAGGACTTCGCCGCCATCGGTCTGATCGGCAACGGCGCCTACGTGCTGGTGGTGAATCCTTCGCTGCCGGCAAAGACCGTGGCCGAATTCGTGGTGCTGGCCAAGTCGCGCCCCGGCCAGCTCAACTACGCTTCCACCGGTCACGGCAATTCCACCCACCTGGCGGCGGAACTGTTCAAGGTGCTCGCGGGCATCGACATGGTGGGCGTCTACTACAAGGGCGGCGGCCCGGCGTTGACCGATCTCATCGGCGGCCAGGTTTCGGCCTTCTTCTCCGGCGTGGCTTCGGGTAGCGCCCAGATCAAGGCCGGCAAGGTGCGCGCCCTCGGCGTCACCACCGCGCGCCGCTCGGCGGCGCTGCCTGATGTGCCGACCATCGCGGAAGCGGGGGTGCCCGGCTACGAAGTCGACGGCTGGTACGGGCTACTCGCACCCGCGGCCACGCCGCCCGCCATCATCGCGCGGTTGAATCGCGATCTCTCGACGCTGGTCTCGTCGGCGGACATGAAAGAGCGCCTGCAGGCGGCCGGCATCGATGCCAACGCATCGACGCCGTCCGGATTTCGCGACCGCATCGTGCGTGATATCGCCCGTTGGGCGGAGGTGGTCAAGAAAGCGCGGATCGCCGTCGAGTGACAGCCGGATACAAACCGGGCGGCCCCCGGCCTCACGGAAAACGTCAACAAGGAGCGACCATGAAGATCAAGCGAATCGAGCACGTCGGCGTGGTGGTGAAGGACACCGCGACGAGCCGGCGGCTGTGGGAAGACTGCTTCGGCATCCCGCTCGGCGGCGAGGAGGAAAACGGCATCCGCAAGCTGGCGCTCTACCCGATCGGCGAGTCGATGATCGAGCTGATCTCCGGGAAGGGGCCCGACAGCAAGCACCAGCGCATGGTCGCGGCGGGCAAGGGGGGGCTGAATCACATCTGCTTCGAAGTCGAGGATATCGACGAGGCGCTGGCCGAGTTGAAGGCCAAGGGCATTCCGCTGCTAGACCCGGTGCCGCGTATCGGGCACGCGGGTTGCAAGATCGCCTTCATCGACCCAGCCGCGACGGAGAACTGCCTCATTGAGCTCGCACAGCTCCCCGCCGGGCATCATTGAGAGTTCACTGCGGTAGTTGCCAGGTTAAGTGAGGGGAAAATCATGCTCAATCATTGGAAAAGTCGACTCGGCGTCATGGCAGTCAGCGCGGCGCTGGCGGCTAACGTTTGTGCCCAGGGAGCCGAGAAGGTCGTGCTGGACGGCTCGACCGGGGTGATGCCGCTGGCCTCGGCCCTGGCCAAGGCTTTCCAGGCGAAAAATTCCGGCGCTGCTTTCGAGTTCGGTAATGGGCTCGGCACCCGGGTGCGTTTCCAGGCGCTGGCTGAAGGGAAGATCGACATCGCGCTCGCGAGCCATGGCCTGCGCGTGGACGAGCTCACGAAGCAGGGCATGGTCGTGCACGAGATTGCGCGCATCGCCGTGGTGTTTGGCGTCAACGATTCCGTGCCGGTATTCCACCTGACCCGGCAGCAGGTGTGCGACATCTACTCGGGGAAGATCACGAACTGGAAGGCGTTGGGCGGGCCCGATCTCGAGATCGCGGCACGCACCCGTCCCGAGTCCGAAGTCGACACCGAGGTGGTGCGGGAGGGCATCGCCTGCCTGAAGGGCCTGAAGATGGCCGGGAGCGTCAAGGCCATGCCGAAGTCCGGCGACATGGCGCAGGAGCTTGCCGCCGTCCCCGGCGCGATCGGGATGACCAGCATGACGGTCGTGGAGCAAAGCAGGGGCCAGGTCAGGGCCGCGTCCCTCGACGGCGTCGCGCCAAGCCCGGACAACGTGAAGGGCAAGTCCTATACGCTCATCCGCGAGTCGTACTTTGTTACCCGGGGTTCGCCATCTGCCGCGGTCTCGCGCTTCATCGAATTCACGCGCGGCGCCGCGGGGGATGACGTGATTGCCGCCAACGGCGCGCTGCCGGTGAAATGAAATCGTTCGAACGATTTTGTAGTTAGAGTCAGCCTTCGCGCCGGATTTTCGCCTCTTTAACGACCTTCCTCCATTTCTCGACGTCGCGCCGGATAATTTCCGCGAACTCCTCCGGGGGGCCGCCGGCGGTTTCCAGCCCTTCCGCCCGGGAACGGCCCTTCATCTCCTCGGAACGGAGCACTTTCGCAATCTCCTGATTCCACCGCGCGACGATGGGCTTCGGCATGCCCTTCGGGCCCCAGATGCCGTACCAATGCGTGACCTCGAAGCCGGGCACGGTTTCACTGATGGTCGGCAGGTCCGGCATCGTGCTCGAGCGCGCGGGCGTGGTGATCGCCAGCGCGCGCAACCGGCCGGCTTTTACCTGCTGGAGGATGGCAACCATGCTGATGGTGGTCATCTGCACTTCGCCCCCGACCAACGCGATCACCGCGGGGCCGCCGCCCTTGTAGGGAACGTGGACGATATGGATCCCCGTCTGCAGCCTGAACAGCTCCTGCGCGAAGTGGGGGACGCTGCCGGTGCCGACCGAGGCATAGTTCAACTTGCCCGGATTGGCCTTGGCGTGGTCGATGAGCTCCTTCACGCTTTTTACCGGGATGGAGGGATGCACCGTCATCACCAGCCCGGTGGTGCCGAGCAGGATGATCGGCTGGATGCCGTTGACGGGGTCGTAGGGCGGGGGGTCGTAAGCGGAGGTCGCGGTGTAGGTGCTGGCGACCATGATGATCGTGTAGCCATCGGGGGCGGCGCGCACCACGAAATCGGAACCCATGGTGCCGCCGGCGCCCGGCCGGTTGTCCACCACGATCGGCTGGCCGAACGATTCGGACACCGGCAGGGCGATGGCGCGCGCCAGGATGTCGGTGCCGCCGCCGGGCGCGAATGCCGAGACCAGCCGCATCGGCTTCACCGGAAATTTCTGGGCGAGCCCGGCCGGGGACCAGCCGGAAACCAGGATAGCTGCAGCAAGAGCGAGGGCAGTTTTCATCTGCGCCTCCATGCCAGGGGAATGTCAGGAGCTCAAGGCGGCGTCAAACCGGGAGGTGCCAGGAATTTCGTGCGTGCTCGCCGTTGACGATGTCGAACTTGACGCCGTTCGGATCGACGTACTTGCGCTGGTCCTGCTTCATGGCCTCCGCCTTGACCTTGCCATCTTCCAGCTGGCCGCGGTTCGCGAAGCGTTTCGCGACGTTCTCGGCCTTATCCGCATAAACCGCGCCGCTCTTCTCGGCGCTCGCGGCGGCGTCATCGACATTGTCGGCGATGAAGCCGACGTGATGCAGGCCGTTGTGGCCGAGCGCCTCGTGGCTCACCTTGTTATCCAGGATGGCGAGGCTCACTACGCCGTCCGACAGCAGGATCGCGCTCGCCGACTCGCGCACCCGCCGCATGCCGAACGCCTGCTCGTAGAACTTCGCCGTCTCGTCGGTGTTCGGAACGGCCATGGCAATGTGGCGCAATTTACCCATTTCCTTCTCCTTGGCGTGGACGGCGCATCGATGCCGTCCGATTGTATTCCCCGCCGGCCGAATGTGCAGCTAAAGCACGGCAATCAGCACCGCCCCCAGCACGGCAAGCGCCATCGCCATCGCGAAGATCCTGCGATCGGGGTCGCCCCAGAGCGCGCGCAGCACGTTGCCGGTGGCGGATGCCGGTTGCGCCGCCGACTCGCGGACGCCGCGTGCCGCCATCACCGCGAGCTGTCGCATCGCTTCGCTGGAATCAAAACTCCGAGAGGGGTAGAGCGGAGTCGCTCGGGCCGCGGCGGCCGCCGCCTCGCCGGACGCGGTATCCGAACGGCGCGTGCGCTCCACGACCCGCCCCGCGGCTCGCGTCGCCTCCGAGGTGAGCGTGGATTGCGCCTTGACCGTGATCGAGTGCTCTGCCACAGCGACCGCCATCTTCACCGTCTTTTCGAGTTCGGACCCGCTCGCTTGCATCACCGCCGCGGCAGGCGCGTCCGCCTGCCCGCGCGCGGGTTGCGCGAGGCACGCCCGCAGATCGGCGGCGATCTCCGCCGCGCTCTGGTAGCGCGCGTCGGGCTCCTTCTCGAGCGCCCGGGCGACGATCAGGTCCAGCATCGCCGGCAGCGACTGATCCACCGAGCTGGGCGGAGCGGGTGTCGCGGTCGCGATGGCGTTCATCAGGCCGGCGAGGGTCGAGGCGGAGAACGGCGCGGTCCCGGATGCGAGTTCGTAGATGATGATGCCGAGCGAAAAAATATCGGAACGGTGGTCGGCACGCTGCCCGGTCACCTGCTCCGGTGACATGTACTTGGGGGATCCCATCACCGCCCCGGCCTGCGTCTGGACCTCGGAGATCCGCACGCGCGCGATGCCGAAATCCATGATTTTCGCGTGCCGGCCGCGGATGACCATGACGTTCGCGGGCTTGATGTCGCGGTGGACCACGCCGCGCTCGTGCGCGAACGCCAGGCCGTCGGCCACCTGCGACGTGATCTCCAGAGCGAGCGCCAGGGGCACGCGGCCCTGCTTCATCAGCTCGCGCAGCTCGATGCCGTCGAGCAGCTCCATCGCCATGTAATTGGTGTCGCCTTCGCGCCCGATGTCGTGGATCGTGATGATGTTGGGGTGATTCAGCCCGCCCGCGGCCCGGGCTTCCTGCTGGAAGCGGGCCTCGTAGTCGGCGCGCTCCGCGGCGTCGGCCGATATGAGGATGGTCTTGATCGCGACCGTGCGGTTCAACTGCGGGTCCTCGGCGCGATAGACGACCCCCATCGCCCCGCGCCCGAGCTCGGCCAGGATCCGGTAGCGGCCCAGCTGGCCGATCAAAGCCTCGCCCATCAGAACCCCAGGCTGCGCCGGATGCTGCGCCACTCTTCGCGCACGCTCTCTCCCAGGCTCTTCTCGCGCGCCTTTCCGGCGCTGCGCACGCTGGCGAACGAGTGGGCGATGGTCAGCTCTTCTCCCGGCCCGGGATTCACTTCCAGGCGCAGGGGCGGGTGCTGGCTGCTGCGCACTTCGATCGTGTGGCGCCCGGGCGTGATCTCGATGCGCGTGAGGGGCGGCGAGCGGCCTTTCAGCGCGCCGTCGATGTAGATGTCGCCGCGGGGCGTGATCTCGAACTCGATGACGGCGGGCGCTGCGCGCAGACCGCTGCCGTAGAGCGCCAGGCGGGCGACGGCGCCTAGCGCCAGGATGCCGGCGCAGGCCGCGATGCCGGCGTAAGCCAGGCGGCGTCGCCGCGCGCCCGCCGCGCGCCGGTCCAGGGTGAAGAGCTCGTGCGTGCGGACCTGCGCGTCCGTGTGCACGCCTGCGGCACCGAGGCGGGCGGCGCTGTCGGGCGCGTCCGCTTCGAGCGCATCCCGGAACGCGCGCGTCGCGATCACGCGGTCCGGCGCGGCGGCCTGCGCCATGGCCATGCCTGCCGTGATGCCGTCGCCGATCAATGCCTTGCCGCGGTTTGCGTCCTCGGTGATCGTGATGGGGCCGTGGTTGATGCCGATGCGCAGCGGCAGGCCGGCGGCGCCGGCCTGCACCCGCTCGGCGAAATCGAGCGCGGTGCGGGGGCGGCCGAGGAGCGCGACCGCCATGCCCTGCGGCGTATCCAGCACGATGCGCTGTGCGGGCTCAACCGGCTTCAGCGCCGCCCGCACCAGGTCCTCGATCCGCGTCCTGAGGTGAGCCTGCTCCATGACGGCCTTGCGCGCGTAGTCCTCAACGGACAGGACGATCACGCTGGCGAGCACGGGCGGGACGTTGCTCAATGCTTCAACCTCACTGCGGATCAGCGGCGCCCGGCCACGGCCTTTCGCATGTCCATGACGCGCTTGAAGCAATCGGGGCAGGCAAAGCGGACGCCGCCGCCGAGGCGCGTGCGCGACAGGGGGCGCATGGTCGATGCCTGCACCAGCCGCCGGCATTCCGGGCACTGCTTGATCTTTGAAGGGTCTTTGGCCACTTGCACCTTGAAAACAGGATATCTGGAGAGATTGCCAGATTGCTCAGGGTAGCAGAATCGTAAATCAAAAGGGCAAAGCGCAACCGGTTATCGGACCGCTTCGGGTATCATGGACTCGCGGAGTCCAGGTTCTGGCCCCGCGCCAGCACCCCGCCCACCCGCCGCCCAACCTGTAAGGCACTTATGAAGAACGCGCCTGTGCTCCACCGCCCTCTGACAGACCGGGACATGGCGCTCATCTCCGTGCTGTGCCGGGACCGGGAAGTGCGCTGCGAAGCTCGCGCCGCCGCCGCCGTGAAAGCGGGAAACCGGGAGCTGGAACGGGTGGCGCAAATGGACCAGGAGCGGTATCAAAGCCTGCGGCTCAAGATGTTTTCCGGTCCCGACCCACAGGGCGGCGGCTGAAGGGCGTTAGCTTCCAGGAAGCGCTCTCATGCTAGATTTGTCGTTGAAATCCAAATAGGGGGCAGCCGGAGCTGCCCGGATTTCGAACTAAGAGTGCCTAACACAATGAAACACACGCTGCGCTGTCACGGTTTTGGCGACTCTGGCCAAATGGTACGGTCGGGCGTCGCATCTGGCGACTCTGAGAGAGTAGCTACGGGCCAAAACCGCGCCAGCCCACAAGGGGTTGCGGCCAGAATCGCCGCTAGCTTTGTCGCTCGGCTTGCCAATACAGCGAGTATTGGCTGCACCTCGCTTCGCGCTATCGACGACTCTGACTCACAACGCACGCGCGTTTCATCATGTTAGGCACTCTAAGGAGGAAATCCATGCCTGTCGAGAGAATGCTGGCGGCAGTTGCCGCCGTGATGTTGGCGGTGCCGGCGGCGCAGGCCGCGCAGCCGGTGTTCCCGGACAAGCCGATCCGGCTCATCATCGGCAGCGCGCCGGGGTCGGGGCCCGACATCATGTCGCGACTCCTGGCCGAGCGGCTGTACAAGGCCTGGGACCAGCGCATCGTCGTCGATCCCCGGCCCGGCGTGGCCGGCATACTCAGCGCGGAACTGTCGCTGCGCGCCAATCCCGACGGCTATACCTGGATGATGCTGACCTCGCAGTTGTTCGTCGCCACCTCGGTCTACCCCAATCTCAAGTTCGACCTCGACAAGGATTTCGTCTCCATCGCCCTGATCGGGTCGGTGCCGTTCGTCCAGATGATCAATCCGCAGGTCCCGGTGAAATCCATTAGCGACCTCATCGCGCTCGCGAAGAAGCAACCGGGGAAGCTGCGCTATGGCTCCGCCGGCACCGGCGCCTCCGAGCATCTTTCCGGCGTCCTGTTCACCCGGATGACCGGGATCGAGATGCTGCACGTGCCCTACAAGGGCGTGCCCCAGGCCATTGGCGACACGATGGCAGGCGAAGTTCAGCTCACCTACGCGGTCGCGCCGGCCGCGCTGCCCGCGATCCAGGGCAACCGGCTGCGGGCGCTCGGCGTCACCAGCTCGAAGCGCTCCGCATCGCTGCCCGACGTGCCTGCCATCTCCGAGTTCGTTCCCGGCTACGACATGCTTGGGTGGTACAGCATCGTGGCGCCGGTCGGCACGCCGCCCGCGGTCCTCGCCAAGGCGAGCGCCGAGATCGTAAGAGCGGTGAAAGAGCCCGAGTTCGATGCGCGGCTGCGGACGATCGGCACCGACGTCGTCGGCGGCGGTCGGGCGGAGCTCGACGCCTGGCGGAAGGGTCAGCGGCAGAAAATCGCGGAGCTGGTGAAGGCGTCGGGGGCCAAGCCCGACTGAAGTCGAAAGTCGAAAGTCGAAAGTCGAAAGTCGGAAGTCGAAAGTCGAAGTAATGCCTGACACCCTTATCTCGTCGACTCATCGTTCTCGTTGCGTTATTCTCACCACCCATCATTCATTTCGGGCCAGGCGAGACCCATGACCACCACTGTGCAGTCGGCTTACGCGGTTGACGTCGAGGACATCGAGTATCTCCAGCACGGTGACAAGCTGCTGCTGGCGCGATTGTTCAAGCCGCGGGGCACCGGGCCGTTTCCGCTCATCGTGGAAGTGCACGGCGGCGCCTGGTGCCGCGGGACGCGGCTGAACAACAAGGTCATCCACGAAACGCTGGCGCGGAGCGGCGTGGTGGTGGCCGCCGTGGATTTCCGCATGCCGCCCGATGCCGGGTATCCCGGCACGATCGCCGACGTCAACTATGCGGTCCGCTGGTTCAAGTCGCGCGCGGCGGAATTGAAGAGCCGCCCCGAGCGGGTGGGGCTCCTGGGGACTTCGAGCGGCGGGCATATCGCCATGCTGGTGGCGATGAAGCCCCGCGACCCTCGCTACGCTGCGCTGCCGATGAGCGGCACGCTGGCGGTCGCCGATGCCTCCGTCCGCTGCGTCATCATGGGCTGGCCCGTCATCGACCCGCTGGGCCGCTATCACCATGCGCTCAAGCTGAAAGCGGCAGGCGAGCCGGAACTCGCGGACCACGTCGCGGGCGATCACCTCAAGTTCTGGGGAACGGAAGCGGCGATGGCAGAGGGCAGCACCACGATCGCGCTCGAGCGCGGCGACCAGGTGGAAACGCCGCCGGTGCTCTACCTGCAGGGCGTCCAGGACACCAACCATCCGCGGTCGAACCTCGACCGCTTCGTCGCGGGTTACCGCAAGGCGGGGGGCAAGGTGGAACTGCACCTGTTCGAAGGCGAGAAGCAGCTGTTCATTCCCCAGCGTCCGGACTCGCCGGCGGCGGTCGACGCGCTGGAGAAAGTGGTCGAGTTTGCACACCGGGAGCTGGGTCCGGAGTCTCGCCGCCAGGGACGCGAAGATAGCGCCAGGTGAGTCAACTTGCCGCCCTTTGCGTCGGGGCTTTTTCGTCCCCTATAATTGGCGCCTCTTTCCAGACCATCCAGGGAGTTTCCACTTGAAGATTTCACGCCGCTGGTTCCGGAAGTTATTGGTTTTGTGTTTTATCCCGTTCGCCGCCGGCGCGGCGCTGGCGCAGGATGCCGGCAAACCGTTTCTGCCGACCGTGGGGCAGGAAGGCAAGGACGTGGTGTGGGTGCCGACGCCGCTCGTCCTGGTCGAGAAGATGCTGGATCTCGCGAAAGTGACGCCGCAGGACTACGTCATGGATCTCGGCTCGGGCGACGGGCGCAACATCATCGCCGCCGCCCGGCGTGGCGCGCGCGCTCTCGGCGTCGAATACAACCCGGACATGGTCGAGCTGTCGCGGCGCGAGGCGGCGAAGCAGGGCGTCGCCGACAAGGCCCAGTTCGTGCAGGGCGATATGTACGAGGCTGATATTTCCCAGGCCACGGTGATGGCCTTGTTCCTGCTGCCCGAAAACCTCGGCAAGCTCACGCCGAAGTTCCTCGACCTGAAGCCGGGCAGTCGCATGGTATTGAATGGTTTCGGGGTCCCCGGCTGGGACGCCGACGTGACCGAGCGGGCTGAAGGGGACTGCGAGAGCTGGTGCACGGCGATGCTGTATATCGTGCCGGCCAAGGTGGCGGGCGCCTGGCGGCTGCCCAAGGGAGAGCTCCAGCTCGAGCAGAAGTTTCAGAAGCTCACCGGCACGCTTACCCTGGGGGGCGCCAGCGCGCCGATCAAGGACGGGCTGATGAAGGGAGACCAGATAACCTTCACGGCCGGCGGCACGAAATACGCGGGGCGTGTGAATGGCGACTCGATCAGCGGCGCCGGCGGCGCCTGGCCCGCGGCGCGCATCCGTCCTTGACAGCGGGTGACGAGACACGGGTGACCGGACACGGCTGACGAGTTGTAAACCGTTTGGAAACTTAAAAATACAACTCGGGAACCCGTTCAATTTCTGGGGGTTAGCTGCCGGTCCCGGTCGAAATTTAAGACTCAGCCTGAGCTGGCGATTCGGCTCGGATACCTGAGAACTGACACGGATACCCGCCGGCAGGCCAATCGAATCGGAAGCATGCCGGGAGCCTCATGAAACTCAATACGGGAGAGGTTGTCCAATAGAACGACTGGATAGTGCGTAGTCGTCGTTATCAAGGGGCAATTCCAAACCTGTCGCTGCGAGGCTCAAGATGGAGAAGTACATAGGCGTTGCCGAGGAATCCGGCGATTTGTTTGGAGAGAAACCCATTCCCCGGCGTGGGACGGCGGTCAAACGCAGAACCGCACCTGAGTTGCAAGTGGCTCGCGCGCTCTGTCGGCAAATTGTGCGCAAGCAGGCGAAGCCGGACAAGAAGCGGATCGCGCACCTGATCTGCCTGAATCTCGTCTCGATGCTGAAGAACAGCTCGCAACAGACGTAGCCTGCTGACGCCCGTCACCTGTATCTCGTCACTAATTGTGTGCTGAGAGCAGGCCTTCCTTCTCGAAGCACAAGTACAGCTCCCGGCAGGCCCAGGCGTCCGTCGCGGCGTAATTGATCTGCGCGGAGGTGAGGCGCGGCGCGGCCCAGTTGGAAGTGCGGTTGCCCTTGGGGATGCGGAACCCGAGGAGCATCCCGGCAAGGTTGCGCACGCCGGTCTGGCCGAGGCCGCGGCGGCGCGCGATGATGCCAAGGTCGAGCACGTTCTCCACCGTGAACGGGAACACCAGCTTCAACTGGCGCAGGTCGTACGCCAGCCCGACGCCGGTCTTGATGATCTGCGGCTTTGCCAGCAACTCGACGAGCGCGGGGAACACATCCAGCCGGCTCAGCTGAAACAGGTACACCGCCTGGGCGGTTGCAGCCTGCACCAGGCACGGCAGGTGGACTTCGCCTTTCCTGAACGAGGGCCGCGTCTCCGTGTCGAGGCCGACGACGCGCTCCTGCCGGATGTCCGCCCGCGCCTGCTCCAGCGCCTGCGGCGTTTCCACCAGCGACACCTTGCCCTCGTAGCGGCGGATGGGGAGGTTGGCGAGGTCCTCTTTGGAGATGCTGCGCATCGTGCGGGGTGATCGAGTGGCGTGGTGATGAAGCGATCAGTTTACGCTTTTCGTCTCATCGCCACCTCATCACTGCGCCACTGGATTCAAGTGATTCCTGATACGATTCCCATCCTGCGATATTCGAAGGAAACAGGCTCATGGCCATCACAGGAAAGTGGGTCTTCACCGCCGCCATGGACGTCGATGCGGACCAGGAGGCGCTCTTCAACGAGGTTTACGACAAGGAGCACGTGCCGCACCTGCTCAAGGTGCCGGGCGTGGTGTCGGTGACGCGCGCGAAACTCGACACGCTGCGCGTCACGATGGGCGGGGAGACCAGGACCGTCGATACCGAGGGCAAGCCGCGCTACGCCTGCTACGTCGAGCTCGAGAATCCCGACGTGCTGACCAGCGCGGCGTGGTCCAAGGCGGTGGATGCCGGCCGCTGGTCGGGCGAAGTCAGGCCCTACACCAGGAATCGCCAGCACACATTGCACAAAGTGATGAAGTGATGAAGTGAGGAAGTGAGGAGGTGACGGAACCACTGTTTTTCAACATCTCATCACTCCTTCACTTCATCACCGGTTTTCTATGATCAAAGCGGCAATCGTCGGTCTCGGCAGGTGGGGCCGGAATCTCGTCGAGTCGGTCCAGGGCAAGAGCGGGCAGCTGCGGTTCACACATGCCGTGGTGAGGCAGGCTGACGCGGCGCGCGACTTCGCCGCGAGGCATGGACTCGAGTTGTCCACCGACTATGGCCGCACGCTGGCCGACAAGCACGTGCAGGCCGTCGTGCTGACCACGCCGCACTCGCTGCACACTGAGCAGATCCTCGCGGCGGCCGCGGCGGGCAAAGCGGTATTCTGCGAGAAGCCACTCGCGCTCACCCGCGCCGATGCCGAGCGCGCGGTGGAGGCCTGCCGGCGCGCCGGTGTCCCGTTGGGGCTGGGCTACAACAAGCGCTTCTGGCCGTCGATGCGCGAACTTGCGCGGATCGTGGCGAGCGGCGAGCTGGGCGAGATCCAGCACCTCGAGGGTCACTTCAGCAACGAGAGCACCGGCCGGTTCTTTACGGGCTGGCGGGGGGAGGATGCCGAATCACCGGCCGGCGGGCTGACGGCGACCGGCGTTCACGTGCTCGATGCCTTCATCGGCCTCGCCGGGCCCGCGCGACGCGTGCACGCACAGTTCACCGCTCGCGCTTCCGCCCCCGAGCCGCTCGACACGCTGTCGGTCTTCCTCGAATTCGAAAATCGCGTGAGCGGCGTGATGTCCTGCGTCAGGACCACGGCGCAGTACTGGCGCATCCATGTGTTCGGCAGGAACGGCTGGGTGGAAGCGCTGGAGGACATCGACCTCGTGCTGCGCAAGGCCGATTCGCCGCCGCAGCGGCACAGCTTCGAGCGGGTCGATGCGCTGCGACTGGAACTCGAGGCGTTCGCGCGGAGCGTCGAGTCCGGCGCGCCATACCCCATCCCGTTCGAGCAGATGGTGGAGGGAGCAGCGGTCCTGGAAGCGATAGTTAAATCGATCGAGGGGAAGCGGCCGGTCGATTTGAGATGATTTTTGTTAGTATTCACCGCTGATACTTCCCATCCGCTGATGAAAGGCCGCCCATGCCGAAGATGACCGGAACGCGAATGTTCGCCGAAATGCTGAAGGGCTACGGGGTCACGCACGTGTTTTTCGTGCCGACGATTCTGATGGAGTCGCTGGCGGAGATGGATAGCCTGGGCATCCGCAAGATCCTCACGCACAGTGAAAAGGCGGCGGCGTACATGGCCGACGGCTACGCGCGCGCGGCCGGCCGGCCGGGCGTGTGCCTGGCGCAGCAGATCGGCGCATCGAATCTCGCCTCCGGCCTGCGCGACGGTTTCATGGGTTGCACGCCGATGATCGCCATCTCCGGCGGCCCGGCGCCCGCGGGTCGCTACCGCCACGCCTACCAGGAGGTGGAGGACATCACCCAGTTCGACTCGGTGACCAAGCTCAATATGCAGCTGGACGACATGGCGCGCTTTCCGGACCTGTTGCGCCAGATGTTCCGCGTGGCGACGACGGGCGCGCCGGGGCCGGTGCACCTGAGATTGCGCGGCTCGCACGGCCAGGGGGTGGAAGGCGAGGGCGATCTCCAGGCGTTCGCCGAGCCGCAGTTCTCGCGCGTGCCGGCATTCCGTCCCGGCCCGGAACTGGAGCGCGTGCGCGAAGCTGCGGCGTTGCTGGCGAAGGCGCAGAAGCCGATCATCGTCGCCGGCGGCGGCGTGGTCGCATCCCAGGCCCAGGCCGAGCTCGTCGAGCTGGCCGAAAAGCTGCAGCTACCGGTCGCCACTTCGCTCACCGCCAAGGGCGCCATTCCCGACAACCACGCGCTCTCGGCCGGGGTGGTCGGCACCTATTCGCGCGAGTGCGCGAACCGCGCGGTGTCGGAAGCCGATCTCGTGTTCTTCATCGGCAGTCACGCCGGCGGCCAGGTCACCGCCAACTGGAAGATACCCGCGCCGGGAACGGCGGTGATCCAGCTCGACATTGACGGCGCCCAGCTCGGCCGGAACTATCCCAACACCGTCCCGCTGCTGGGCGACGCCAAGGTGTCGCTGCGGCAGCTGTGCGAAGCGGCTCAGCGCAAGGAGCCGGCAGCCGCGAAAGCGTGGACGGGCCGCGTGCAGCAACTCGTGGCCGAGTGGCGCGCCAAGGTGGAACCCAGGCTTGCCTCGGACGCTGTCCCGATGCGGCCGGAGCGCATCTGCCGGGAAATCTCGCTGGCGCTGCCGGCGGACGGCGTGGTGGTCTCCGATACCGGGCACGCCGGGATGTGGACGGGGCAACTGGTGGAAATCACCAAGCCCGGACAACGCTACATCCGGTGCGAGGGTTCGCTGGGCTGGGGATTGCCGGGCGCAATGGGGGTGAAGTGCGCCCTGCCCGGGCAGCCGGTAGTGTGCTTCACCGGCGATGGCGGCCTCTACTACCACCTGCCGGAGCTGGAGACTGCGGCGCGCCACGGCATCAACCTCGTGGTCGTCATCAACAACAACAGCTCGCTCAACCAGGAGATCCCGCTGGTCGGCGCCGCCTACAAGGAAAAGCGCGACGAGCTGTCGGGCGAGCTGTGGCGGTTCCAGAAAAACGCCGATCTCGCGAAGGTGGCGCAGGCGCTGGGTTGCGCCGCGTTCCGCGTGGAAAATCCGGCGCAGCTGAAAGACCTGCTGCCGCGCGCGCTGGCGATGGGCAAGCCGGTCGTCCTCGACTGCATCAGCGACGAACAGGCGCTTGCCCCGACCGCCTGGCTGCCGGGCGGCGCGGCGCACAAGTACTGAGTGCGGTACCTGATTACAGACGAATCAGGACACTCGTGACAGGAAAAGCCGAGAGCTACGCGATTGAGTCCATCGAGGACTTTCCCGAATTCGCCTATGAGCAGGGGTGGACCGACGGCCTGCCCGTGTTCCCGCCGACTCGCAAAGTCGTTCAGTCCATTCTCGACTACGTCGGGCGCGATCCGGGCGAGGTGCTGGGCGCGGTATTCCCCGGCGACGGCGAGGCGACGATCGAAAACATCGCCGCCAATTGCGCGATGGCGGGTTGCCGGCCGGAGTACGTGCCGGTCGTGCTCGCTGCGGTGGAGTGCATCGTCGATCCGGCGCTGCTGATCACGACCACGCAGTCCACCGGTTCGGCGTCGCTGTGCGTGATCGTCACCGGCCCCGTGGTCGGTGCGCTCAGGTTCCATACGCGCGAGTGGATATTCGGGCCCAATGGCGGGCGCGCGAATGCCACGATCGGTCGCGCGATCCGCCTGATACTGTGGAACATCGGGCGCGCGCACCCGGGCAAGCTCATCAAGGGGACGATGGGGCACCCGGCGTCGTGGAGCTATTGCATCGGCGAGGAGCAGGAGTTGAACCCGTGGGGGCCGATGCATGCTGACATGGGTATCGCCAGCGCGGACAGCGCGGTGACCGTGATGAAGGCGGGGGAGCATTCCCAGATCGCGGTGCCGTTGAATTCCGTGGGTCTCAACGAATGCGTGACGCTGCTCGCCCGCGGCATCGGCCGGCTCGGCATCACCACCAGCGGCGGCAAGCGGGGATTCCTCTACGTATTGAATCCGAGCCTGGCGCAGGCGTTCGCGCAGGCGGGCTACTCGAGGAAGACACTGCGGGCCGCGATCGCGGAGCGGGCGTTCAAGTACTCCTACGACTGGCAGAACGACAGCAAGCAGGGCGAGGCGGTCGACATTCCTGATTTGTATTCGAGAACGCCCAGCGAACGCAAAACCGTGGTGGCGCCGGTGCTTCCCGACGAAATTTTCGTGGCCGTGGGCGGCGGCGTGGCGCCCCAGATGGGCCAGTGCGTGACCCTCTCCAGCCGCAGCTCCGCCGGCAAGCCCCTGTTGACTAAGAAAGTCCGTTTTCCTGCTTAACGCAACGCTGGAGGATCACATGATCGAACTTATCAGCCCCGTCGGCCATCCGCGTATCGAGGCGCAGGCACAGCGCCGGCCGCTCGCCACGCCCGTTGGCCGGCGCGTGGGGTTCATCTGGAACCAGTACCAGACCACGAGCAATTTCTGGCCCCGCTTCGAGGGCGCCCTCGAGGCGCTGTGCAAGCCCCCCAAGGTCGAGCGGGCCTACAAGAGCAATACCTGGACGCCGCTCGACCAGGCGCGGTTCGAGGAACTCGCTGCAGCCGTCGATTACCTGGTCATCGGCGTCGGCGCCTGAGGGTCCTGCACCGGCGCCGCCGTGCGCGACGCGTTTGCAGGCTGGAAGCAGGGCATGCCCGCCGTGGTGCTGGTGCACGAGCCCTTTGCGGTCCTCGCCAGGGCGCAGTGCCAGAGCCTGGGGGCGAAGGATCCCACGATACTGGTCTACCAGCAGGACGCCCCCGCGCTCGAATCCGACGAGCAATCCGACGAGAAAGCCCGGCGCGTGGCTGCCGAAGTCGTGCGGCTGTTGAGCGTTGCTTGAGGGAGTGAGCCGGGGTAATCCCCTCCTGCCTGAGGAGGGGTCGCACAGTGAAGCGGCGGGGGTGGTGGGAGTAAACGTGTCTGCGCGAGTTTGAGCCGGCGAACGCCCGACAGGATGCAGCGTGTCGGGACGGAGGGATGAAGGATGAAGGATGAGATGAAAGCGAGTTTGCGCTTGCGACTATTGCCTTTTGCCTTGTGCCTTTTGCCTTGTATTGCCGGCGCGCAGGACTTCCCCAGCAGGCCTGTCCGCATCGTCACCTCCGAGGCCGGCGGCGGCAACGACATCCAGGCGCGCATGATCGCGCGCGGGCTTTCGGGCGCGCTGGGGCAGCAGGTCATCGTGGAGAACCGTCCGAGCGGCGTCATTCCGGGGGAAATCGTGTCGCGGGCGTCCCCGAACGGCTACACGCTGCTGTTGTACAACAACACGCTCTGGACGGGCCCGCTGTTGCAGAAGACGCCATACGACCTGGCGCGGGACTTCGCGCCGGTTACGACGGCGACGATTTCCCCCAACGTGCTGGTCGTCAACCCCGCGTCGCCGGCGAATTCCGTCGCGGAGCTGATCGCGCTGGCGAAATCGAAGCCGGGCGGCCTCAACTATGCCTCGAGCGGGACCGGCGCGACGAATCACCTTGCCGCCGAATTGTTCAAGACCATGGCCGGCGTCGATATCGTGCGCATCGGCTACAAGGGCGCCGGGCCGGGGATGAACGACTTGATCGCGAACCAGATCCAGGTCATGTTTCCCACCGCCGGCGCGGCGGCGCCGCACGTGAAGGCGGGCCGGGTGAAAGCCCTCGCCGTGACCAGCGCCGAGCGCTCATCCATTGCCCCGCAACTCCCGACCATCGCGGACTCGGGCCTGCCCGGCTACGAGTCGCTCGCCATCTACGGCATCTTCGTGCCGGCCGGAACGCCGCGGGCACTCGTCAACCGGCTCAACGGGGAGATCGTGCGGGTTCTCGGCTCCGCGGACGTGAAGGAGAAGTTTTTCAGCATGGGCATGGAAGCGGTGGGCGGCACGCCGGACGAACTGGCGGCCCGGGTCAGGGCCGATATCGTCAGGATGGGTAAGGTGATCCGGGATTCCGGAATCAAGGCCCAATGATGAATGATGAATGATGAATGATGCATGATGAATGATGAGTGATGGATTATGGATGATGAATGATGAGTGATGAGTGACACGTGATGGCTGTATCCGCAAAGAAAAAGAGAAGACCCAGGTACCACCATTCCGTCTATGTCGTCTTGCTGTCGAGGGACGTGCTCTACGAGCGGAAGTTCGTGAAGTGCAACCCGGATTACGATCCCGACCTGCCGTGCGTGTACGTCGGCATGACGGGGCAAAGCCCGGACGTGCGCTTCGACAAGCACAAGGCGGGGTTCAAATCCAACCGCTACGTCAAAAAGTACGGGGTCCGGCTGATGTCGGAGCTCTACGAGTGCTACAACCCGATGCCCTACGAAGCCGCGCTCGACATGGAGATCGAGCTGGCCATTCATTTACGGGAGAAGGGTTACGGAGTGTGGCAAGGTTGAAGCAATCGACGGGGCGTCTATTTCTTTAAGGAAAAGGGAAAAGGCGTTAGCTTGGGTGACGAATGATGGATTGCGAGGGGGTCTAATCTGTAGTAATCAAGACTTGATCGGACAGGTAACTGCCAGAACCGGACATTAATGGACTGTACCTAACCTGGAATTCGTCCCGGCTTGACGGCGTCATAATCTGCGCGTAGCGTCTTCGAGTTCGGACTCCCACCCCGGGGTGGATAAGAACAACGCACCACCACCCCTAAGCTCTCGTGGCAGTGGCCAAGCGCTTAAAAGCGCAATAAAAGCCACATTCCGAATAAAAGCTTGGGACATTGCTGTTGACGTTCAAGCTTTTCTTAACGAGAGGTTTACCTATTTTCAGGAGGGTAACCATGTTGTTCGCCAAGCTCGCTGTGACGCGGACTATAACAATAGGTCTTTTCTTACTTCCGTTTGCCGGATGTATGACATCGGTAAAGGAGGTGTCACAGCATGCCCCCATCGATATTAAGGCTGGTCAAACCGCCAAGCCAATACAAATTAAAAAAGTCGTCGATCGACTGAGCTTCTACATTGCGAATTCGTATGGAGGGCTCCTCTGCGCGCACAACATAAGGAATCCGGATGCATGGCGTAGCGTACGTCTCATCCTAGATGGCGATAAATTCACGGAGGCGTTTCGAGAGGAACTGGCAAAAGCTAACTACTCGGTGGTAGGTAATCCCGACGCCTTGTTTGATGACCCATCCGAATGGAAAGCCGAACTGCTCGTTGCTGGTGTCGTCACGAAACTAGAAGTAAAACTGTGCTGGCCGAAACCATTTCTTGGACACCATTTGGAAACGCGAGGCGGCACCTATATCCAAGTAGATTGGCAAGTTTATTCACGACTCGATAGAAAAGTTGTCTACGAAGTTTCTACTGTAGGTTCTTACGAAACAGAAACTGCCGCGGAGGGTAATAACATTAAAATCCCCATCAATGCGTTTTCTTTGGCCGTTAGAAACCTACTCGCAGATCGACGCTTTCATGAATTAGTCGCGGCTGCGGCAGGGCAGGGTGTAGAAGGCGCTGGAGTTGGCATACGCGGAATGTAGGAAACATGGCAGGCACGCTCGAGTAGCTTCTTTAACCTCACCAATCACGGACAGATATATCTTTGACTGCATCGCTGAGTAAGCGGATTTGTGCGATGTCGCCATGTGAGTGGCGGAGTTTTTATTTGTGCCTTGCGTTCGCGCCCACCGGATGTAAGATTGACCGATGAACAGAATAGCAGCAGGGGCTATTGCCTTAGTCTTGGCCATTCTTTTGGCTGGATGCTCGGCGCAGCGGTTCGCCGCCCAATGCAGGTGGGCCGGTGACGATGGCCTCGTTAGATTTGGCGGGTGCAAGTCGGCGATACCGGGCGAGTATGTCGTTAGCCTTGGAGAGAAAAGAGAGAAAGCTGATGTCGATATTATTAACGAACTTTTCGGACAATTTGGGATTAAAAGCATTAAGCAATTGAGAGTATCTCCACTTTATTACTCGTCGGGAGAAATGGTCAAGCCGTCGCCCACTTTTCTGCTGACAATCGCTAACGATCCGGGCCGCCAGAAAATGTTTGACATCGGATACGACTATGGACAGGCGTTTGGCCGAGCTTGGGTTTGGGTCACGCCAAACTACAACCATTAATCAGCACTCACACAAACCCCGCTTCGGCGGTGTTGTTGTTTACCTGCGGTGAACGTCCGCTTTAGGAAAGGGGACACGAGCTGTCAGATCTAGCTGCGACTACTACATCTAATCACCGATTACGGGCTCAGTTCGGGGCGGGCTGCTTGCATAGGTGCGCAGACTCTCGTAATTTCAGGGCAACCAGTACCGCAAGCTGGTCAGCGCAGGAACTCGTCCCTTAACTTCTTGAAATTGTCTTCCCCCAGCAGGCGGCTCATTTCTTCCGGTGTCGCGAGCCGCGGCTTGAGTTCGGCGGGGGCGCCGCCGTTGTGCAGATGGGAGTAGATGTCGCGCAGCGCCTTGACCGTCCCGGCAACGGCCGAATGGCCCTGCAGGCAGAAGCGCACGCCGCGCGCGGCGAGATCTTCGCGCTTCAGGTGGAGCGCGGTGCCGACGATGATCGGCAGCTTGATCGCCGCCCGGATCGCATCGAGGTGCTCCAGCTGCTTCAGCGCGGTGACGAAGATGGCATCCACGCCCGTTGCCGCGTAGGCGCGCACGCGCGCGACGACATCATCAATCTTTTCGATCTTGACCGCCGCCGTGCGGGCCGCGATCAGCAGCTGGGGGTCGCGGCGCGCGGAGAGCGCGGCGCGCAGCTTGCCGGTCATTTCCTCGACCGAGACGAGTTCCTCCGCGTCCGTGCCGAACCGCGACGGCATGACGAGGTCTTCGATGGCAAGCCCGGCGAGGCCCGCGTGCTCCAGTTCCTGGACGGTGCGCATCACGTTCAGCGCGTTGCCGTAGCCCTGGTCCGCATCGACGAAGATGCTTAAGTTGCTGTAGCGCGTGACGCGGCGGACCTGGTCGGCGAATTCGGAGAGCGTCTGCAGCGCGATGTCCGGCGCCGCGATCGTCGTGGCCGCGCACACGGAGCCCGAAAGAATGCCGAGCTCATAGCCGACCGATTCCGCGACGCGCGCCGACAGGGCGTCGAACACCGTTGCGGGGGACATGATGCGCGGGCCGGCCAGCACCGCGCGGAAGCGTTGGCGTTTTTCAGTGGGAGTCATTATTAGCTAGTGATGAGTGATGAGTGATGTGACGGCTAATGGGCTTGCCTGAAGGATGAAGGCAGAAGGATGATCCCCCGGCGTTCGCCGGGAGAGTCCCATCACCCATCACCCATCACCCATCACCCGCGCAGCGAGCCAAGAATGGCGAGCGCGCGATTCATGGAGAAGTCGCGCGTGCTCTGGCTGTAGGCCTTTTTGTTCCCGGGAAACATGTAGCCATGCAGTATCCCGGGGATCACATGCACCTCGACGTTTTTCATGCGCGCGGGGACCTTGCGATAGGCTTCCAGCACCGGGGCGGGCGCCTGGTGGTCCTGGTCGCCCCAGATGATGCAGACCGGCTGGGTGACGCCGTCGAGCTCGCGGATGTAGTCTAGAAATTGCGAGCCGTGACAGGAGATGCCGGCGTCAAAGCCCAGGCGCTTGGGCCCGAGGATGGCGTAGGGGCCGCCGTAGCAGAAGCCCATCGAGACGGCGCGCCCGTTGTGTTGCGGCAGCTTGCGCACTACGGCGAGCGTGTCCGCCATGTCGGCTTCGCCCGCCTTGATAACTTCGAGGCGCGGCTGCGAGCGCGACTTGGTGCGGTCGTCATCGCGAGCGAGAGGGCCGGGGACCGAGCGCCAGAAGAGATCGGGCGCGGCGGCGATGTAGCCGAGCCCGGCGAATTCATCGGCGAGTGCCTGGACGTCCGCGTCCACGCCGTGCACCGCGGAGGCGAGCACGACGGCAGGGACCTTGCCGCTGCCGGCGGGCATGGACAGGTAACAATCGAATTCGCCGCCGCCGCTTGCGCGGACTTTGATGGTCTTGCCGGGCATTCTGTCCTCCTTTTGGGTGATGGGTGACTAGGTTAAAGCTTTACCGCGAAGGCCGCAAAGGAACAGTCAAAGCTTCACCGCCAAGGACGCCAGGGTCGCGAAGGAACAGAGAAGCCTCAACGCGAAGGCCGCAAAGGCCGCGAAGAAACAATTATTAAAACAAAGGTCGCGAAGACAACGCCAAGAAGGTATCTAGATATGAGTTCGGAAGTGCTGGGCCCGGTAGACTGGTTTTTTTCGGTATGACGAACTCGAGAGTTTTGCCCTGGGATACCTATTTCCGCAGCGTTACCTATGACCGAGTCTTGGCGTTGTCTTCGCGTCCTTGGGTTGGCTTCCGATAATTTTCCTTTGCGGCCTTTGCGGCCTTCGCGTTGAGGCTGTTCCTTTCCTTAGCGGCCTCAGCGGACTTTGCGGTGAGGCTTTGAATCACGCGTCGCTCAATCAACACCATGCGCGACAAGTATAGCCTTGGCGGCAGCGCTGCCGAGGAAGGTGAAGAAGGCGCGGGCCCCGTCGCGGTTCGGGGGATCCATCATCAGCGCGGCGAAGTAGGCGGTGTAGTACTGGATGTCGGGCGGCAGGGGCGCGACGAGGCGCAGCCCGCGCGCGTGCCAGCGCTGGATCTCGGGGATGCCGCCGAAGCCGATGTCCCGGCCCCTGCTGTTCAGTTGGTGGGTGAATGTTTCCTGCGCGTCGTGATAGGACCGGATTTTCCCCCGGATCTTCGCGGCGACGCCGAGGCGCTCCAGCAGCTGCGCCACGTAAGCCCCGCTGGAGGCCTGGGTGTGGAATACCGACTCGGCTTCCAGCAGGGCGCGCTTCAACGCCTCGGTGCTCGAGACATCAGGCAGCGGCGCACCGGCGCGCACGCAGACACCGACGCCGGCGCGGCCGAGCTGGAAGCGCCCGTCCGGGTTCGCTTTGCCCATCCCGATGAGCTCGTCCATCACCTTGGGCGGGGCGATGATGATGTCGGCGGTTTCCCCGCTGGCGATGCGCTTCACCAGCGTGGGCGCCGTCTCGAACGTCAGCTGCACTTCGCCGCCGCCCTGGCGGAGATAAGTTTCGACGATTGCCTCCAGCGACGAATGGACAGCGCTGGGACTGAGGACGCGTACTGGGGAATGATTGCCTGGCATCGCCCGGTTCCTTCAGCCGCCCGATGAGCTCGCGGCTGGTCCTGGCTGGCGTGGGAGCGTCATCAGCGAATATCTCATAGTGGACTTTGAAGGATCAAGGATACTGGTTTCGGGACCGTCCCAGTACACATGGCGTTTTCTTTCTGCTAGACTGGAGCCTCCTTAATTTTGAAAAGGAGGTGATCCCGTGAGAGACCTCGAAGGCAGTACCGGATTGCACGGCTCGAACATTGGATCAACCCGCAACCTGAGGATGTTCGACCGGCGCTAAGCCGGCGTGCCTTGGTAATACGGACGCCCCGAGGACCTCGTGTCCCCGGGGCGTTTTCTTTTACGCTACGCGCAGTGATGAGTGATGAGTGATGAGTGATGAGTGATGAGTGATGAGTGATGAGTGATGGGTAGCCTGTCACTTCCTCACCGGTTTCTTGATAACATCTCCTCATGGACAGGCCTATAACAGCCCTGGACTTCTCCAGCGTCAGCTACGACGAGGCCATGCGGCGGGCGCGGGAGCTGATCCCGTTCCTGCGCGAGCAGGCGCCGCAGTGCGAGGAGGCGCGCCGCCTCACGCCCGCGGTGATGGAGCGGCTGACGCATACCGGGCTCTTCCGCTACCTGCAGCCGAAAGCCTGGGGCGGCATGGAACTGCCGTTCGTCTCCTACTTCGATATCCCGGAGATGCTGTCGCGCGGCGACATTTCCGTGGGCTGGACGGTCGACAATCTCGCCTCCCATCACCGCAACATCACCTGGTTCGAGCCGAAGGCGCAGGCGGAAGTCTGGGGCGCCAATCCCGACGTCGGCATCGCCTCCGGCATCGCGTTTCCGCAGGGCCGCGGCGCGCCAGCGGACGGCGGCATCACGCTCTCGGGCGAGTGGAATTTTTCCTCCGGCACCGATCACTCCGACTGGAGCCTGCTCGCCTGCATCGTGCGCGACGGCGACCGGATCCTCGACTACCGCTTCTGCCTGTTGCATCGCTCCCAGTACGAGATCGTGGACGACTGGCGCACGCTCGGTATGCGCGCGACCAGCAGCAAGACGGTGCGCTGCCAGGACGTCTTCGTCCCGGCCTACCGCACCGTGTCCATGTACGTCGCGCGCGAGGGCCACTCGTGGCCCGGTCTCGCGGCGCACCGGAACCCGCACTACCGGATCCCGATTTCCGCGATCGGCGGCCACGGCATCGGCGCCTGCCTGATCGGCAACGCGCGCGCGGCGCTGGAGCTGGCCATCGAGCTGGTCAAATCCCGCAGCACCAATTACACCGGCGCAAAGATGCGCGATTTCCAGACGGTGCAGCTGCGCATCGGCGCGGCGGGAGCACGGATCGACGCGGCGTATTTGCTCCTGCGCAACGACTGCCTGGAGATTCAGCGCGTGTACGAGGAGGGCGGCGCGTCGGATATCGAGACGCGGCTGCGCTACAAGCGCAATGCCGCGCAGGCGGTGAGATGGTGCGTCGAGGCTGTGGACTCGCTGCACGAGATGGCCGGCGCCAACGGCATCTACGACCACTACCCCCTGCAGCGCATCTTCCGGGACATGCACGCCGCCGCCGGCCACTTCAGTTTCAGCCTCGACGCGCAGCTGCCGCCGTGGGGGCTCATCATGCTCGGCGGGGAGTTCAAGAGCCCGACACTATAGGGGACGAGTGTCGAGGGATGACTTGGCGCTTTGCTGGAATGATGAATGCGGAATGATGAATGATGACCCAGCGGCTGCGCCTGAAGGATGAGGGATGAACTCGCCTGGGGCGTGATGGCAGAATCTAGTCGGCCTTGATCGCGGCGTCCTTGATGATCTTGCCCCATTTCGCCAGTTCCGACCTGATCGTGCGGGAGAATTCTTCCGGGGTGCTGCCGATGACCTCGGAGCCGACGTTGAAGAACGCCTCCTTGATGTGCTTCTTGTGGAGTATCTGTACGATCTCGCGATTCAGCGTGTTGATGATCGCCGCCGGCGTGCCGGCCGGGGCGAGCACGCCGTTGGTGGACACCATTTCGTAACCGGGCAATCCCGAGTCCGCGACCGTCGGCAGCGCCGGGAAGAGCGCCGTCGGCTTCAGCGTGGTTACGGCCAGCGCCCGCAGGCGCCCGCTGGCCGTAAGCGGCGCGACGGATCCCGGCGTGCCGAACATGTACTTGACGTGGTTGCCCATCAGCGCGGTCAACGAGGCGGAGCTGCCCTTGAAAGGAACGTGGACCACGTTGATTCCCGCCATGACCTTGAAGAGTTGCGCCGCCAGGTGGGTCGATGAGCCCGTTCCCGCCGACCCGTAATCGAGTTCTCCCGGCTTGGCTTTCGCGAGCGCGACGAGATCGGTAACCGATCTGGCGGGAAACTGCGGGTGCACGACCAGGACCGTCGGGGACTGGTGAGCGAGCGTGATCGGGGCGAAACTCTTGACGACGTCGTACGGCACTTTCTCGCGCATCAGCGGCAGGAACAGGAGGCTGCTCCCGTTCATGAGGATCGTGTAGCCATCGGGGGGCGACTTCGCGACCGTATCCGCCGGCACCACTTCCCCTGCGCGATTGTCTACGACCACCGTCTGGCCCAGCGCCCGGGTGAGTTCCTGCGCGATCAGGCGCGCGGCAAAGTCGGTCCCGCCGCCGACCAGCCCCATGGAGACGAAGCGGATGGGCTTGGTCGGATAGGCCTGTCCCAGCGCGGGACCCATGCCGGAGAACAGCGCGCCGGTGAGAACGGCGACGGTAAACCCTCGAACCGCCACCTGCGTCCCGTCTAGATTTCCACCATGAAGAATTCGCTCTTTTTCGCCGAGCAATCCGGGCAGGTCCAGATCTCGGGAATATCTTCCCAGCGCGTGCCGGGGGCGAGCCCCTCTTCGGGCCAGCCGGCTGCTTCGTCGTAAACGAACGAGCACAAGGCGCACTGCAACGTCTTGAAGCCGGTGGCGGGCGCGCGGGGCTTGTCCTCGGCGACGCGGGAGCGGACCTTCGGGAAGTTCAGGATGATGGCTTCAAGCCCCTGCGCGCCGGCGACGATCTCGAACGCCGGCTCATCGCGCCGGGTGAACACGACCGCCGGCGCCACGCGCTCCTTGCCCTCGTGCACCAGGCTGCCCTTGACGACCACCACGTACTGGCCGTCGCCGGCGGCAGGATCCGGCGCCATCATCCGCGCGTTGGCGGCCATGGCGATCGTCTTCGTGAAGAGGCCCTGGTCGTCCCTGATCTCGGGAATCTCCTGCACGTTCACGGCCGATTTACGTTCCGGGAAGCTGACGTCCGTCGTGACCTGCCAGGGCTGGCGGTTGGGAACCTGCTTCAGCTTTTCCAGGGACTGGGGAAAGCGCTGCGCGCCGGGATCGAAGCGCGAGCGCAGCACCATGAAGGCCCAGCCCGTTTTCCTGTCCGCCTGCAGCGGACCGTACGGCGTGTAAGCGCGCGAGAAATGAACGCAGTAAGGCTTTACCGGGTGCCGGCCGAAATCCCCCGAGCCGTCCATGATCACCTGGAACTGGTCGACCTGGTGAAAATGGGCGGCGGAAACGTTCGCCTTGCCGTCTCCCGGGTAACGATTGATCGCGGCGGTCGGCGCATCGGGGGCGTCGGGCTTGGCCCGCATGAACGTCGTGCTGAACGCGCCGGGGCTGCCGGGCGCGGTGCTGCCGGGCACGTTGACCTTGTTCTCGGGTATTTCGGAAATGGCGATGACTTGCGGCATGTAAATCTCCTTCGAAATTGGGAGCTGCGCGGCTTGATCCTCAATCATACCTCCGGGCGGCGAATCCGTGATGGTTCGCCATGCCGCAAACGACAGTTTCCGAGGGCGCGCGTCCGGATTGTGGTCATAAGGAGTTTGCCGGGCTTCGCCCGGACAAACTCCTGGGGAACGGAGAACAGGTCATCCCGGCGGAAGCCGGGATCTAGGAGAAGATTAATTGCACTGGACTCCGGCTTTCGCCGGAGTGACGAATGTGGGGTGGTTCAAGCTGCTGCTATTGGGGGGCGATGCCCGCGCTCGCCACCACTTTTTTCCAGCGGGCGACTTCCTCGGCGATTTTCGAGGCGTATTCCTGCGGCGTGCTGCCGCCCGGCTCCGCGCCCTGCGCCGCCAGGGCGCTGTGCATTTCCGGGGTCTTGAGAAACTTAATGGTCTCGGCGCTCAGCTTATTGACGATGTCTCGCGGCGTCTTCGCCGGGGCCAGCAGGCCCGCGATCGAATCCACGATGAACTGCGGCAGGCCGGACTCGGCGACGGTCGGTATTTCCGGAAACGCGGCCAGCCGTTTCGAGCCCGTGACCGCGAGCACTTTGACTTTTCCGGTCTTGACGAAGGGGAGGGTGGACACCGTGCTGGAAAAGACGAGGTGCACGTGCCCGCCCACCAGTTCGGTAAACGCGAGGTTGGTGCTCTTGTAGGGAACGTGCACCATGTCGATGCCGGCGGCCGACTTGAAGAACTCGCCTTCCAGGTGCGTGAAGCTGCCGATGCCGCCGGAGCCGAAATTGATGAATCCGGGTCTGGCGCGGGCCAGCGCGATCAGCTCCTTCACCGAGGCGACCGGCAGCGCCGCGTTCACCGATACGAAATGTGGAGCGGCGATGAGGGTCGATACCGGCGCGAAATCCCGGATCGGGTCGTAGGGCGGTTTTTTGAAGGTCACCGCATTGATCATGAGGGTGCTGCTGATCACCAGCAGGGTGTAGCCGTCCGGCGCGGACCGGGCGACCAGTTCGGTGCCGATCGTGCCGCCCGCGCCGCCGCGGTTGTCCACCACCACCGGCTGGCCCACCGCCAGGGCCAGCTTCTGCGCGACCAGGCGCGCCGTCATGTCGACGTTGCCGCCCGGGGCAAAGCCGACGACCATGCGGATCGGCTTCACCGGGTAGTTTTGCGCCATCGCACCCGGTCCCGTTATCGGGACGGCAAGCGCGGCGAAAGCAACGATCGCCGTGGAGCGCAAAACTAGAAAAATCAGGCTCGACCTTTTCATTACATCACGGATCAACGTTGATTTTTCCTACTTCAACCTTTATCCCTCGACACTCGACACTCGACACTCAAAACTCAAAACTCAAAACTCAAAACTCAAAACTCAAAACTCAGCACTCAGCACTCAGCACTCAGCACTCAGCACTCAGCACTCAGCACTCATACCTTCGGATAAGGCCTCTCCGCCACCATCACCTCGACCAGCGCGGGCTGGCGCTTCGTCGCGGCAAGCGCCTGCTGCAGCGCGCCCTCGACCTCTTTCGGGTCGGAAACGCGGATGCCCTCGGCGCCGCAGGCTTTCGCAATCTCGGAGAAATTGGGGCTGTGGAACGTGGTGCCGTAGGTGTGGCCGTAGATATTGGTCTGCTGCATGTAAGTCTGGCCGAACGCGCCGTCGTTCAGGATGACCATCAGCACGTTCGCCCCGTACTCCGCGGCGGTGGGAAGATCGCCGATGGTCATGAGGAAGGCGCCGTCGCCGGCGAGCGCCACGACGTCGCGCTCGGGGAATTCCATCTTGGCCACGATCGCCGTCGGCAGGCCGTAGCTCATCGCGTTCCAGACGCCGGACTGCATGAACGACTCGGGCGTCGCGATGCGGCGGTAGGTGCGCGCCCACATCTGGCAGTTGCCGACGTCGCTCGCGACCACGGCCTTGTCATCGAGCACCGCGTTCATGGCGTCCATCAGCACGCCGGGATAAATGGGCTGGTCATTGCGGCGCGGCTCGCCCTGGGCTGCGATGCTGGCGCGGACCGCAGCCTTGCCCTCGGCCATTTGCCTGATGAGCGCTTCGTCGCGCGGGCGCTGGTAGCTTCCCAGGCGCTCGAGCAGCGCGGTCAGGAAGAGCTTGGGATCGGCCACGCGCTGGTCTTCGCCCTGGTAGCGCGGGTTCATGGCATCGTCGAAGCCGACGAGGATGAAGTTCCGCTCGGAGGCGCGCTCGCGCAACTCGGTCATCTCGGCCGTGCCCGCGCGCATGCCCACGGCGAAGACGAGATCGGTGCGCTTTAACGCCTCGACGCACAGCGGGTAGCTGCGGTAGTGCTGGAAATGGCCGGCGAAGAAGGGGTGCGTCTCCGGGATCACGCCAATCGCATCCTGCGCGAAGATCACCGGGGCCTGCAGCTTCATCGAGAGTTCCGACAGCTCCCGCATCGCACCCTTGCGGATGATGCCCTTGCCCGCCGCGATGACGGGGGAGCGCGATTCCATGAGCCGTTTCGCGAAACGGTCCACGTCGGCGGGGTCGGGTTGGGCGACCACGGCAGGCGCCGGCTTATAGGCGGGGAGGACGGCGCGTTCCTCCTGGAGGATGTATTCGCTGTAGTCCGACAGGCGCGGCAGCTCGACGTGCACCGGCCCCGGCCGCCCGCTGCGGGCGATGTGAAAGGCCTTGGCCATCACTTCGGGAATGTCCTGGATGCGCTCGACGCGCGCGCTCCACTTGGTGATCTTCTTGAACATCTCGTGCACGAAGGCCGGGTCGTCCACGCCGTGAAAAGCCTCGAGGTCGGCCTTCAGCGGCACGGCGCCGCCAATGTGGATCATGGGCGAGGCCGCGCCGTAGGCCTGCGCCACGCCGGCCATCGAGTTGAGCCCCCCAGGACCGGCGGTGACGACGCACACGCCGGGTTTGCCGGTCAGGCGGCCGTAAGCGTCGGCCATGAGCGAGACGTTCGGTTCCTGCTTGCAGGTGACGAAGCGGATCGACTTGACGCGGGAGAGCCCGTCGTAGATCGGATGGATGTGCGAGCCGGGAACGCTGTAGACCCGCTCGACGCCTTCTTCGCGCAGGGCCTCGGCCACCGCTTCACCGGCATGCATCGCTGTTCGTTGAGACATAAGTCAGTGACTGGTGACTAGAGCGTGTCTCAAAAACACTCCCTCGCCCCGCGGTAGCGGGGAGAGGGTTGGGGTGAGGGGTGACGTATCGCCGTTCTTCATGAGGAATGCTCCGATGCCTTTGCACCCCCTCACCCTAGCCCTCTCCCCCAAACCGGGGGAGAGGGGATTATTGAGACAGCTTGTAGTCACTGTTTCGCGAGTCCGAGCTCCGTCAGCACCACCTTGATGTCGGCGTATTCCTGGTCGAGGTTCTTCCGGAACTGCGCGCCGGTGACGAAATAGTCGGACCAGTAGTTCTTCTCGAGGTCGGTGCGCCACTCGGGCGTCTGCGTCGCCTTGCGCAGCGCGTCTTCCCAGAACGCGATCTGCGCCGGCGAGAGGCCCTTCGGCGCCATGATCGAGCGCCATCCCCCGAACACCAGGTCCACGCCCTGTTCGCGCCAGGTCGGGACGTTCGCCAGCGCGCCGCCCAGGCGGGCGGGCGCCGCCGCCGCGACGACGCGCATCCGGCCGGCCGCGACGTGCGGGGCGGCATTGCCCGCGGCCGTGGTCGCAAGATCGAGGTGACCGCCCATCAGCATGGTGAGCGCTTCCGCCGACCCCTTGAATGCGATCGCTTTCAGGTCGCGTGCATTGCCGCCGAGCGCCTTCACCAGCAGGCACGCGGCGAGATGATTGTGAGTGCCGAGCGCGACCGCAAAGCCGCTCGCCACCGATTTCGGATCCTTTTTCAACCGCTCGATGATGAGAACCTTCTCCACCTGGCGCGCGGTGCGGTCGTTGCTGCCGGCGGGGGCGGAGGTGACCACGATCTCCACGTTGCGCTGTGGAGTCCACGTTTGCGCCTGCGCCGTGAACGCGGCGACGGCGAGTGACGCAGTTACGCAGTGACGCAGTGACGAAGTGAAGGACGGGCGGGTTTTCGTCACCTCGTCACTCCGTCACCGCGGTTCAGGCGGCTTTACGCAAAGCGCCCAGCTGCCGCGCGATGAAGGCCCGGATCATCTCGTGGGCGCGGTCGGTCTGCGGGCCCGGCTCGGCGACCCACATGTGCCCGCAACCCGGAAAGATTTCCAGCTGGCACTCGCCGCCGGCGGCCCGGTAGCTTGCTGCGAACTTCTGCTGGATCGGCGGAATCACGTTGTCGTCGAGCTCGCCCTGCAGGATGAACATCGGCGGCAGCGACACCTTCTCGCCGCGGTCGAGCATCTGCTGCGGGTTGGCTTCGAAGATGGATTCCCACGGCTTGAAGTAGTTCTTGGTCTTCTGCATCATCTCCGCGCGTTTCATTTTTTCCGCCTGCTGGAAGCGGGTGTAAGGATCGCTGATCGGCGAGCGGGCGATGACGTAGGCGACGGTCGCGTCCACGTTCGGCCCCTCAGGAAGGGGATGCGAGTTGTAGCGCGGGTCGCGCGGGCGCATGCCGAGCAGCTCGCCCATGTGACCGCCGGTGGAGCTGCCGAGCACGCCGAGGGCGTCGGGGTCGCCCTTCCATTCGCGCGCTTTCATCTTGAGCCACCGCACCCCGTAGTTCGCGTCCTGGACCGAGGCCGGGTAGGGCGCTTCGGGGGCCAGCGTCATGTCGATTGCAACGACCAGGATGCCGCTGGCAGCCAGGTTCTCATCCATCGGGACGTTGGCGAAGCGGTCCTTGTCGTTCCATGCGCCGCCGTGGAGATCGAGGAGCGTCGGGAACGGCCCCGGCCCCTGCGGCTGATAGACGCGGGCCTTCAGCTTGCGCCCGCCCGGCGCGGTGCGGAAGTCCACGTCCCAGACCTTGATTTCGTAATGCGCTGCGGGGTTGTAAGCGGTCGTCATCGGGGCTCTCCTCCAGGTCGTGCAGGGATTGTTGAGGGAGGGAATCTTACTCTAGAACCTTGAACCTTGAACTCAGTCGATGCGTATGTTCGCTTCCTTGACCAGCCGGGTCCACTTGGCGATCTCGCCGCGTATGAAGGGTACGAATTCCTCGGGCGGGCTCATGACGTATTCGTTGCCGCCCTTCGCCAGCCGCTCCTTCACGTCCGGCGCGCCCAGCGCGCGGACCGATTCGTTGTAGAGCCGGCGCACGATTTCCGGGGAGACGCCGGCGGGACCGTAGAAGCCGTACCAGCCGGTAGCGCTGTAGCCCGGCACGCCCGATTCGTTGACG
>CAZFRR010000053.1:0-4912 GCA_964521405.1 uncultured Streptomycetaceae bacterium
GTTCATGCCCATGGCCCCGATCGGGCTGTTGATATGGGCGGAATCGCCGGCGAGGATCGCGCGCCCGACGCGGAAAGTGCTGGCCACGCGCTGGTGCACCGTGTACAGGGTGCGGTGGACGACTTCGTACGGCTGGGAGCGCGGCAGGAACCGCTGCAATTGCTCCTGGATGTAGTCGTCGCCCAGCACGACTGCGGGAGCCACGTCGATATCGGTCGGAAAGTGCACGCGCCAGCGCTCCGGCTGCACCCACTTGAACAGATTCGACCACTGGCCGGGATCCGAGAGGTAATTGCGGTAGGCGTAGCCGTGGTGCTGGTCGAAGTCGTAGCACACGCATACGGTCAGGGTGCGTTCGGGATAGGTGTAGCCCTCGAACTCGATGCCGAGCGCCTTGCGCACGTTGCTGCGCCCCCCTTCGGCGCTGACGATGAAGCTGCCGCGGATGCGCTCCTCCTCGCCGGACGAATGGGTGACGACCGCCTCCACTCCATCGGCGTCCTGGGTGAAGGTCTGGCAGGTGGTCGCCATCCGGATGGCGCACTCCGGGCGCTGCCGCAAGAGTTGCATCGCCTCGTCGATGATCTTGGTGCGCTCGCACTGGAGGACGTACGGAAAACGCGTGTCGTTCTTGAGCACGGCGTGGTCGAACTCGGCGAACATCTCGTCGCGCTGCCGGTCCCAGTACTGGAAGCGGGGCGAAATCAGCCCGCGCCGCTCCATCAACGGGTAGAGGCCGAGATCGTCGAGCATCTCCAGTGTCACGGGATGGATGCTGCCCGCGCGCGGCTCCTGGTCAAAGAATTTCTCCTCGGTCAGCGATTCGATGACGCAGCTCCGGATTCCGCGCTGCGACAGGTAGAGCGCGAGGCACAGCCCCACCGGGCCGGCGCCAATGATCAATACGGGGAGTGGCTGCTGGGTCATTGCATGGCGGTGGTTAACGATGGCGGCCATCCGCGCCGGCCGGCATGCCGGGCCGCGTTACTGCGGCCCGGATTCTTGCGTGAGAGATCAGTCCGCTGACTTGACGTTCTTGACTGCGCCCTTCCAGCCGCTCGCCGTGATGTCGAAGATGATCCCGCTGGGGTCGCGATACTTGACCTCGTAGTAGCTGTTCGGCGTGTTGGATGGCCGGCCCTGGAAGTGGACCGCACCCGCCTGCTTCACCTGTTCCTCGGCCTGCGTCAGGTCATCGACCCACATGCCGAAATGCATGACGCCGTAGTAAGGATTGTCAACTCCCGGAACCTTGCCGCCTTTGGCGAGGAGGGCGACATTGATCGTGCCATCGGTCATGTAAATGCCGTTTTGCGCGTCGCCCGCCTTGGTCATGCCGAAGGCGTCCTCGAAGAACTTCTGCGCTTGCGCCACGTCCTGGACAGAGAGCGCGATGTGACGCAGTTTATATTTCTGCTTCGCCATGGGGAGCCTCCGGGCCTGCGTTGATCGGTAACCGCTCGTAATATAGAGCCCCAATCCGCGTCATGCAAGTCACCGCAGTGCCTCGTGGCAATGGTTAGATCAGGCGTCCCAGTGCATAATTCGCGCTCCGACAGTTCGAAGCCGGAGGCAGGCATGACTTCCCCCGTTTCCGCTGCAACAATCCCGCAGGCCGCGGCCGCCCGCGCCAAGGGGCCGCGCGTCTTTCTCGATTACGACCAGCGGGAGCTCGACGACGCCTACGACCAGGCGGTCTATGCGCCCAACCGCAACCAGGTCAATGCGCGCCTTTCGAGAGCGAGCGAGCTCGCGCGCGAGCGGCTGGGAGCGCCGCAACGCTTCGCCTACGGCCCGGCTGCCGTCGAGCAACTCGATCTTTACCGCACGCCGGTGGCGAACGCGCCGGTCGTCGTGTTCGTGCACGGCGGCGCGTGGCAGGGCGGCACGGCGGCCGAGCACGGCTACGCAGCGGAGACGTTCGTCAACGCCGGCGCGCATTTCGTCGTGCTGGATTTCGACCGCGTGCAGGACGCGGGCGGCAGCCTCATCCCGATGGTCGACCAGGTGCGGCGCGCGGTCGCGTGGGTGTACCGCAATGCCGCGAGCTTCGGCGGCGACCCGGCCCGCATTCACGTCGTGGGCAAGTCCTCCGGCTCGCATCTTTCCGGATGCGTTGCGATCACCGACTGGCGCAAGGATTTTGGCCTGCCGGCCGCTACCGTCAGGGGCTACACGCTGCAAAGCGGCATGTACGACCTGCGCGGACCGCGGCTCTCCAAGCGCGGCGCCTACGTGAAATTCACGGACGCCATGGAGGAGGAGCTGTCGCCGCAGCGGCATCTCGATCGCATCGTCGCGCCGATCATTCTTCTCTACGGTTCGCACGAGACGCCGGAATTCCAGCGCCAGTCGCGCGAGTTCGCCGAGGCGCTGCGCCAGGCCGGCAAGCCGGTCGAACTCATCTACGCGGAGGGCTGCAACCATTTCGAGATCGCCGAAACGCTGGCCAGCCCCTACGGCTACGCGGGCCGCGCGGTGCTGAAGCAGATCGGGCTGGTGAAGGAACGAGCATGAAGATTTCGGTGGCCAAGAGACGCCCGGTATTGCGCGCCGTGATCTGGCTGACCGCAGGATTGCTGCTGGCGCCGGCGGCGGGCGTTGCGCAAGCCTGGAAGCCGGACAAAACTGTCGAGATCATCATCGGCACCAGTGCCGGCGGACCGCAGGACCGCACTGGGCGGCTGGTGCAGCGCTTGCTGCAGGAGCGGAAACTGGCCGAACAGCCCGTTACGGTCGTGAACAAGCCGGGCGGCGGCGGCGCGGTGGGACTCGCGTACCTGGCGCAGCACCCCGGCGATCCGCACTTCACGATGATCGTGGCGCAGCCGTTGCTGTCGAACTTCATCGCCGGTCGCAGCAAGCTGACCTATACCGATTTCACGCCGCTGGCGGTGCTGGGCGTGGAGTATGTGTGCATCGTCGTGCGCCCGGATTCGCCGATCAGGGACGCGCGCGACCTCATTGACCGACTGCGCAAGGACCCGGCGTCGGTGTCGATCGCCGTCGGCACCGCGCTCGGCAACGCAACCCACTCTTCCATCGCCCACGCGCTGAAGACGGCGGGCGTGGAGGTCCGCAAGATGCGCTCGGTGGTGTTCAGTTCCGGAGGGGAATCCATGACCGCGGTGATGGGCGGGCATGTCGACGCCGCCGCCGGGTCGGTTTCGACAGTGCTCGCGCAGGTGCGCGCGGGCCGGGTGCGGGTGATCGTTGTCGGCGCGCCCAAACGCTGGCTGGGCGAGTTCGCCCAGGCGCCGACATGGAGGGAAATTGGCGTTAACAGCGCGCTCGACCTGTGGCGCGCGCTGGCCGGGCCGAAGGGCATGGGCGCCGCGCAGGTTGCGTACTGGGACGCGGCGCTGGCCCGCGTGGTCAGGGACGAGGAGTGGCAGAAGGACCTCGAGGGGAACCTGATGGACAACGTCTACAAGAACAGCGCCGAGACGCTCAAGCACTGGCAAAGCGAATTTGAAGAGGTGAAATCGATCCTCAACGAACTCGGTTTGACCGCCCCTCGCGGCCCGTAATCAGCGTTTTTCGCGCAGCACGCCCTCGTCGCCATCGACTTCGATGGCGGTCGCGAGCCGGCTGCTGCGGCGCTGGAGCTTGGCCAGCGTCTCGCCCTCGTCGCCCATCGCGCACAGCACCGTTTCGTTGCGGTCGTTGTGCCGCACGAAGCGAAACGCCGCGCGTTCGGTGCGCGGGCCATCCAGGGTAATGCGAGCCATCATGCCAACCCAGTTGCCGTGCTGGAGGGCGCCGTGGCCGGTGTGAAACGAGAAGCTGCCCAAACCGTAAAACACCGGCTTGCCCTGGTAGATCTCGACCGGCAGCGAATAGTGCGGGCCGTGCCCGAACACGATGTCGGCGCCGGCGTCGACCGCGGCGTGGGCGATATCGATCATGTATTGCAATACTTCCTCATGAAGGCCCCAGTGGTGGGACGCGACCAGGACATCGCATCGGGCGCGCAACGCCACCAGGTCCTCGCGGTAGCGGGCAAGGTAGGCGGGGTCGGCCCAGGTCAGAATCTCGGGCGGCACGCCGGGCCGGTTCGCGGGCGGGATCTCCTGGCGCGTCTTGTGCAGCGGCAACTGATACGCCGTATGGCCGCGTATCACCGCTACCCCGGGCGATTTTTCTCCGGCTTCGTGATCCGTCGGCCAATAAACCGAGGTGCGCTGGATGAAGCCGTAGCGCACCCCGTTGCGCTCGACGATCGCAGGCGCGTAGGCGGCGGCGCGGTTGGCGCCGGCGCCGGCATGTGCGATGCCCCAGCGATCCAGTTCGGCGACCGAGTGCGTAATCGCGGCGGCTCCATAATTCACGTTGTTGGCATTGCCGACGGCGTCGAAGCCGGCCAGCTTGAGCGCTTCACCGGCCGCAGGCGAGGCATAAAAGCCCTCGTTGCCGACTGAGTGCTCGCTCGGCGGAAGGGTGAGACAGCATTCGAGGTTCGCAAAGCGCACGTCCGCCTCCCTCAGCGCAGGCGCAACGCGCGCGAACGGCGCGCGCAAGTCGGTGACGTTCATCAAATTGATGTCACCGGTGAGGATCAGGGTGGAACTCAAGCAGGCTCCCAATTCATTGTGGAAGCGCGATCATAACTCAGGGGTGCGCCGTGCCTGCCGGTTGGAGGGTTGGGGGCTTGGGCCGCCAACTCTTGACAGCCAACCCATAGCGCGACAAGCTTGCCTCGGGGTCCAGTTGGTGGAATCGGGGCGGAGGGAGTGCTCCGAGGGGGCGAAGGAGGGACGATGTTCAAAAACATCCTGATACCGACCGACGGGTCAGAGCTGTCGCAGCGGGCCGTGAAGATGGCGATGGAGCTCGCCAAGCTGCACCAGGCGCGAGTCACCGCCATCCACGTGATTCCCGATTACCACCTGCTGATCGCCTATGAAGGCGC
>CAZFRR010000054.1:0-16373 GCA_964521405.1 uncultured Streptomycetaceae bacterium
TCGCTGAACAAAAGATGCCGACAATTGACGCCATACTTTGTCGCAAATCCTCGCCAGGTGTCCAACCTGGCTGCGGTTTGCTTCGCGTCTGGCGCCAATTTCGACACTTTTGTCGTGCCTAACGCTTCGGTAGGGTGGCGATTTATCAACGAACTAGCGACTCAGGACACTACTGAAATCAGAAGGCAGAAACGACGGAACCCTGCCTGCGGCTGAAAGTTCGCTCCTATCCTATTCGGATGCGGGTTGTCGAAAAAGAAAAGCCGCGCGGTTCTCGCGCGGCTTTTTATCGATATGGCTTCCTTGGCGCTCTTGGCGGCTAATTCAAGCGCTCGAAGATGGCGGCGATGCCCTGCCCGCCGCCGATGCACATCGTCACCAGCGCGTATTTACCGCCGGTGTTTAAATTGGCCATTACACGAAATCAAATACAGGGGTCTGAACTACCCGCGCAGGCGGCTGACCGCTGGCAACAATCCGTTGCAGATGTTCTACGGTTTGCGGGGAGAAGAATTGCTCGCCGGTTTCCCGATTAACCCGCGCCGGCACGTTCTCCACGATGTAGAACCTGCCATCCTTGAGCAAGGTATAGGTTACTTTCTGCTCCGTCAGATTTTCTCGCTTCGCTTCGCCGGTCATCTTTCATCTCCTTACGCGATAGTCCAC
The DNA here is from genome assembly GCA_964521405.1 of uncultured Streptomycetaceae bacterium. GTDB lineage: Bacteria > Pseudomonadota > Gammaproteobacteria > Burkholderiales > SG8-41 > SG8-41. The sequence goes on from CAZFRR010000054.1 coordinate 667, forward strand.
CCATTCCGCCGGGTTGGGCTCATATACCGTAATCACTTTTAGTATCGGGCGCGTCGGGTGACTGCATTGCAAGTGAATCGGTCTGTTTGCCAGAGTAAACCCGAGTATCAGACAGCTCGGGCCATACTTGTCATCAGGATAATCTTCGATAATCTCTCCCGCGCCGACTGCTTCACGCATTTCTTGTACGCGGATTTCGCGCAAGATGGATTGATCGGTTGCGTGTTTCGAAAATTCGAGTTCATCATGGGCAAACTTGGCGCGAATTTCCTCTATCAAATCCACGCTTGATTATACAAGCAGAATCAGGTCGTCCGCTCAAACACCGCGGCAATCCCCTGCCCCCCGCCGATGCACATCGTCACCAGCGCGTACTGGCCCCCGGTGCGCTGCAATTCGTAGAGCGCCTTCACCGTCAACACCGCCCCCGTCGCGCCAATCGGGTGCCCGAGGCCCACCGCGCCGCCGTTGGGGTTGGTTTTCTTCGGGTCGAGCTTGAGGTCGCAGGACACCGCCAGCGCCTGCACCGCGAACGCTTCGTTCGATTCGATGACATCCATCTGCTCGATCTTCAGCCCGGCCTTCTCCAGCGCTATCTTCGACGCCGGCACGGGGCCGATGCCCATGATCTTCGGGTCGACGCCGGCCAGCCCGTAGGACACGAGCCGCGCCATCGGCTTGAGGCCTTTCTTCTCGGCCGCGGCGCGCTCCATCAGCACCACCGCCGCCGCGCCGTCGTTGATGCCGGAGGCGTTGCCCGCGGTGACCGAGCCGTCCTTCTTGAACACAGTGCGCAGCTTGGCGAGGGTCTCCATGCTGGTTTCCCCGCGCGGGTGCTCGTCGCGGTCGAACACGGTCACGCCCTTGCGGGTTTTCATCTCGATCGGCAGGATCTGGTCCTTGAAATAGCCCTTGTCGATGGCATTGACCGCGCGGCGGTGGCTTTCCACCGAGAACTCGTCCTGCTGGTCGCGCGTGATCTTCCACTTCTCCGCGATATTCTCGGCGGTGAGGCCCATGTGCACGGTATCGAACGGGTCGGTCAGCGCACCCACCATCATGTCTACCACGGCGCCGTCGCTCATGCGCTGGCCCCAGCGCAGCGTGGGCATCAGGTAGCCGCCGCGGCTCATGGATTCCGCCCCGCCGCAGACGCCGGTGTCGGTGTCACCCAGCAGGATCATCTGGGAGCCGGAAACGATCGCCTGCAGCCCGCTGCCGCACAGGCGGTTGACGGTGAGCGCGGTGGAATCGTCCGGCAGCCCGCCCTTCAGCGCCGCGACCCGCGAGAAATACATGTCTTTCGCTTCGGTGTGAATCACGTTGCCGAGCACGCAGGCGCCGACTTCCTTCGCGTCGAGCTTCGAGCGCTTGACCGCTTCCTTGATCACTTGCGCCGCGAGCTCGGTCGGCGCCAGGTCCTTCAGCGCGCCGCCGTAGTCACCGATTGCTGTCCGCACGCCGGAGAGCACTACCACTTCGCGTCCGCTTGCCATGTTTCGCTCCTTAACTCTATGATGTAAAAAGAATTCTTGAATGACCCCGGTCGAGCTCAGGCGGTTTCGGGGAGCGCAGAGTTTACGCCGCGTCGCCAGTCGTGTCGAGAAGTTGTGCGGCACAGCATCGCTGGCGCGAGTCAGCAATGAATTAACCGCCAAGCCGCCAAGGCCGCCAAGAAAAGCTTAACCTCTCACCACAGAGGACGCGGTGGACGCGGAGGACGCAAAGGAAGAACACAACATGAGAAAAGAATTCATCTGCCTTGCCCTGAGCGCGATGCTCATGGCTCTTGGCCTTCCAGCTCAGGCGCAGCAGCCGAAGAAGATCGCGAAGATCGGGTACCTTTTTGCGAGCACTCCGGCGGCCACGGCTCATAATATCGAGGCATTCAGGCAAGGGATGCGCGAGCTAGGCCAGGTCGAAGGTAAGACTTTCGTCCTGGAGCTTCGCTACGGCGAGGGCAAAGCCGAACGAATTGCGGAGTTCGCGCGGGAGCTGGTGGGCCTCAAGGTGGACGTGATCGTGGCGGTCACAGATGGGGTGATTGCGGCATTCAAGCGCGAGACCCAGACGATCCCGATCGTGATTGCGTTAAGCAGTGATCCTGTCGGGACCGGGTTCGTGGCGAGCCTCGCGCGCCCAGGGGGAAATGTCACGGGACTCAGCAGTATCTCTCCGGAACTCAGCGGGAAGCGGCTGGAGCTGCTGCGGGAAATCGTCCCCGGGCTCTCCCGCGTGGCGTTTCTCTGGAATCCTGACGTCCGGGGCGCCGTGCTTGATTACAATGCAACGGAGAGCGCTGCACGTTTACTGCGTCTGCAGCTTCAATCCGTTGAAGTGCCTCGCGCCGAGGACTTCGATCGCGCCTTCTCAGCAATCACGAAAGAACGCGCGCAGGCGATGGTTCTGCCAGCAGGGATTCCCGCCGCGTACGCGAACCGGGGACAGATCGTAAGTTTCGCGCAGAAGAATCGGCTGGCGTCCATGTATGGACAAAGAGAATACGTGGACGCCGGCGGGCTCATGTCCTATGGGCCCAGCACCGCCGACATGCACCGCCGCGCCGCCACGTATGTGGACAAGATCCTGAAAGGGGCGAAGCCGGCCGATCTTCCCGTGGAGCAGCCGACCAAGTTCGAGCTCGTGATCAATCTCAAGACCGCCCAGCAGATCGGCGTCACCATTCCGCCCAGCGTGCTGGCGCGGGCGGACCACGTGATTAAGTGACCTGCGGCGTTTATCTGCGGAAAAAAGCAATGTTGAATGCTAAGTGTTAGATTTTGAGTTAAGAGCCGATTCTGTTTTCTACTCATCATTCATCATTCATCATTCATCATTCGACTCTGGGGTCATGGTGCCTTGGCGGTTCAATTATTGTCCTTCCTTTGTGTCCTTCGTGTCCTTTGTGTTTCAGCTTTTGATCTTCATCGCGTTCCTCGCGTCGTTCCCGGCCGAGTCCGGCGCCCAGCTCTTCGCCAGGAACACCTGCCCGCAGAAGCTCGAAGTCGAGCAGCGGGTCGGTGTCATCCCGGAAGGGTGGGAAGCGGCGCAGGCCACCGCCACGGTAGCGCTCGCCTCAGTCACGTTCTTCAACGGTCCGCCGTCCGAGAAGGCCGCGCTGAATTTCGACAGCGAGGACCGGCAGAAACGGGACCGGGTCGCCTTCTGGAACCTGCCGCCCAACGCGCGCGGCTACTGGATCTCGTGCAGCTACGAGAAGACGACCGCCGTCATCTCAAGGCGCCTGCCGGAAAACATCAAGAGTTGCGCAGTAACTTACGATCGCAAGAAGCGCGGGGCTGGAGCCTTGCCGGAGATCAAGAACATTTCGTGCAAGTGAAACGTCGTGGCGCCCGGGACGCCGAAAAGTAATATTTGTTCTGGTATTGCTTGGCGGTCTTGGCGGTCTTGGCGGTGAGAGGTCAGGGTTTGACGGTGCGCCGGTAAAGCCGGTAGCGCTCGTCCTTATCCCCCGGCCGCGCGCCTTCCCAGATCTTCTTCCACCCCGTTAGAGGCCTGGCCTCTAACGGGGCCGGCTCCGGCTTGCCCTGCACCAGCAGCAGCTCGCAATTGCGCTTTCGCGACGGCACTTCCTCGCGGTGGGTGATGATGTCGGCGTAGTAATGCAGCATCGCGCGCTGCGGCTCACCGAGGTCGCGGCTCGAGATGCAATCGTATTTTTTCGGCAGCGCCTGCTGCAGGGAAACGACCACCTTCCGGTAGCTCTTCGCATTGTCCGCCCAGCCGATGAAGAGCGTGGTGAGCAGCGCCCACACCGTTGTGATCCCCGCGCCCCACACCACGACCGGGCGCATCGGGGTCTTGCGGAACGAGGCCAGCACCGCGAGCCAGAACAGCGTGTAGGCGACACCGAGCGCGAAAGGCAGCCAGCGCAAGCCGGGGTCGTAGCCTGGCCGGATCCGGTGCAGGTGCTCGTGCAGCCGCGCCGGCACGCCCAGCTCGAGGCCGCTCCAGTAGAACCAGAACACCACCACGAAGAAAGTGAAGGCCATGGCGCTGAACCAGTACCATGCGCTGGCCGCGCCGCGGCGCAGGGTCTCGGGGGCCGCGGCCGCCAGGAGCGAGAGCGGGATCAGCAGCGGCAGCGCGTAGAGCTCCCGCGCATCCGACGAGGCGGACAGCGCCGCCAGTGTCACCGCGAAGCCGGTGATCGGCAGCACGATCGCCGGACGGGCGTAGCCGGCCGCCCGCGCGCCCCACAACGTCCACAAGGCGAGCAGCCACACCGGGAAGGCGTACCACGGCAGGATGCTCAGGTAATAGAAGATGCCGGCGCGCTTGCCGGTCGCCTGGCGAAAGTAATGCCCGAAGCTCTCGTTCCACAGCCACATCTGGAACAGTTCGGGCGCGCGCAGGTAAAAGAGAAGAGGCCAGATGACCAGCCAGGGCAACGCCGCGGCAGCAGCCACGCCGAGCGCCGTTGCGTAGCCACGGTTGCGGCAATCGCGTAGCAGCGCCGGCAGCAGCAGCGCGGTCGCGCCCAGCACGACCGGTGCGAGCAGCCCGTTGGCGAGAAAGCCGACGCCAATGCCGGTGCCGAGCCAGAACCCGCCCAGCCGCGGCCGCTTGAGCGCGGCCGCGAGCCCGTAATACGCCATGGCGAAGCCGGCAAGCAGCGCCATGTCGGTGAGCAGCAGGTGGGCGCGCACCACGTAGCCGAAGCAGCCCAGCAACAACAGGGCGGAGATGGCACCGTAGCGGATGCTGTAGAGCTCCCGCCCCGCGACGGCGATGAAGCCGAAAGTGATCGCCATCCAGAAACCGGTCGCGAGCCGGGCGGCATCATGCAGCGGCAGCGCGAACGAGAACAGCCTGGCCGTTGCCGCCGCGGTGAGATAGAACAACGGCGGCTTCTCGATGAACGGCTCGCCGGCGAGCGAGGGCACCACCCACGAGCCGCCGCGCAGGATCTCGTAGACCACCCCGAAGGTGTGCGCCTCGTCCGGCTTCCACGGGTCGTGGCCGATCAGCCCCGGCAGGATCCACGCGGCACAGAGCAGGGCGGCGAGCAGGCTGCGCTGCGAGATCATTTTGGAACTGCCGGGGAATGAATAAGCATTATGGGTCGGGTGCGATTATCGCACTGGTTGCGCTGGATGAAGTGACTCGTTACTCGTGACTCGTTGCTCGTGCCGTAAACCAAAGCTGTTCAAAGACGACCATTAAGCGACCACGAGAAACGAGAAACGAGCAACGAATCACTCCACTATCTTCAAAGTTTGCCCCGCTACCGGTTCTCCCGCGGGATAGAGGCCGTTGATCACGCGCAGGTAGCCCTCGGAAAAACGTCCCAGTGGCGAGCGGCGCGCGAGTTCCGCGAACGTCTGTCCCACCTGCGCGGTGACCACCCGCAGCCGCAGCGGGCGCGCGAGCGCCCGTTCCTCCTCGGTCAGCGCGTGGATGCTCATGAGGGAAGCCTGGATCTCGGCCTGGTACTGGTCGAAGCCCGCCTGGGTGCGCGCCTGCGTGGCGATGAGAAAAGCGGTATCGCGGTGGAATACACAGGCGGCCCGCGTCGGGCGCCCGCCGATGCGGGTGTTGACGATCGCGGCCTCGAGTCCCCGGATGGCGGTCGGGGTTACCTCATCTGTAGCGGAGAGCTTGAGCGCGCGGCGCAGCACGTCGGCGGGGCTGCCCTTGGCGGGCCCGCCCGTGCGCAGGTCGATGATTGCCTCGCCGCCGGGAACGGTGGCGACGACGTTCTCGGCGCTGTTCCGCACGCGCCAGCCGGGGGGGAAACTCATCGCGAGCCCGAGCTCCTCGTGGTAGAAGTTGTTGTTGCGCAGGATGCCCTGCTTGGGGCTGTCGCCGAAGATCATCTGGTCGGTGCGGCGCAGGAACGCCTCCTGGTTCACGCGGGCTGCGGCCTGCTTGAAGCGGGCGGCCTCGCCCACGACCTGCTGCAGCCGGGTGTCGTTGTCGGGATGCGAGGCAAAGAGGCCGTGGTAGGCGCGCGGCTGACGCCCTTCGGCCTTGGCCACTTCCGCGTCGAACAGTTCCTGGTTCTTCAGCACGCCGACCACTTTCACCATCGCCTGCGGGTCGTAGCCGGTGCGCGCGAGGTACTCGGCGCCGAGACGGTCGGCCTCCAGCTCGTGCTCGCGACCGTAGCCCGAGAGCAGCGCGCCGCCAAGCAGGTTGATCGTATTGGCGCCCAGCACACCGCGCGCCTGGGGCACGAATATCTGCAGGATGTTGGCGCCGATGTTGGCGGCGGTGGCGGCGGATAACTGCTGCACCGAATGGCGCGCCGTGACGTGCCCGAGCTCGTGGCCGAGCACCGCCGCCAGCTCGGCCTCGGAGTTGAGGTAGGCGAGGATGCCGCGCGTGACGTAGATGTAGCCGCCCGGCAGCGCAAACGCGTTCACGTCGGGCGAGTCCACTACCAGGAATTGGTACTCGAGTCCGGGGCGGTGGCTGGACTGTGCCAGCCGCTGGCCGATCTCGCTCACGTACTGCTGCAGCCCGGGGTTGTCGTAGGCCCCGTATTGCTTGCGAACGCTCGCGTCCTCGCGCCGGCCGATGGCGATCTCCTGCGACTCGGAGACCAATACGAGGTTCGGGTTGCCGGTGACCGGGTTCTGCGCGCAATTCACTAACGCGAGCGCCAGAAGAAACGCAGTGAAACGCGCGATCGTCATGGGTTGCATGGTTGGATTGTACTCGGGGCACGAATCTGGTGCGCCCCGCACTATTTACGTGCATGTTTTCCGCTGGTGCACCGGCGGAAAACATAATGAACCGATGCTGGCGGCGGTTGATAATCCAGACAAATCAGAATATTGGTGCCCCTTTTTCATCGGTTCGCGAGGCATCGCGAACCGACCTGGTATGCATCCTGCAATACAACGAGGCGTGACTGCCACCAGGAGGCTGTGATGTCCGCTTTCGATGATCCGTTCAATCCCGAAGTGAAGCTCGGCTGCGGTTGTGGCCGCCACAGCGACCGGGCTGCGCACGACGCCGACCTCGCCGCCGGTTCCTCTCCTGAGACCCACGACACGGATGTGCTCGCCAGCCGCGCCGTGGACCAGGCGGTGATGCGCGCGCTGTTTCCGCACGACGCGCCGCGCCGCCGTTTCCTGAAAGCGGTAGGCGCCAACACGGCGATGGCGGCGGTCGCGCAATTTTTCCCGCTCGGTGCCGCGCGCGAGGCGTTCGCGCAGGGCAAGGGCGGGATCGAAGAGTTCGGCGACGGCATCATGAGCGCGATTGACTTCAAGATGGATCTCACTCGCGAGCCCGATCCCAAGGGCGACCGGGTGAAGATCGTGATGAGCGGTAAGTACTTGCAGTACAAGACCTACTAGGTCGCTTCCGGGCTCGAAAAAGAGTGCGAGCCCCCGAGCCTTGCACCGCGGCGGCGCAAGGCTTGACGAGCGCTGCCGGCAGGAGTCACCATAGTCCCACCCCCACAGGTAAGGAGGCCCTCATGATCTCAACCAAGCGCACTTTTATCGTTGCCGTAATAGTTGCCGCCTTAGCCGGCGGTGGCGTCGTCGCACAGCAGAGTGCAGCACCAAGAGGAAGCCACGACTGGGCTTCCAAGGCGCCGGTCGGCAAGCACCACACCCTCGCTGCAACACTCGAGACCGTGCAGTGGGGCTGGCTCGATCCCAACGAGTCGCCGAAGCTCACCGTGAACTCGGGCGACACCGTCTCCATCGAAACCATGATGCACTCGCACGACAAGGTGCAGCCGGGCGCCACGATGGAGGACATAGTCGCGCTCAGGAAGGCGAATCCCGGCGGCGGTCCGCACTCGGTGACCGGGCCGATCTTCGTGAACGGCGCAGAGCCAGGCGACGTGCTCGAGGTGCGCATCCTGCGGATCGAGCCGAAGCCTTTCGCAGTCAACTTCAACCTGCCGGGCAAGGACTTTCCGACGATCGGCGCGCTTGCGTCCGAGATGCCCGAAGGCTTCATCAGATTCTTCACGCTCGACCTGCAGAGGCGCACGACCGAGTTCAAGCCCGGCATAACGCTCGACCTGCAACCTTTCCCGGGGACGTTCGCCGTCGGCATCGACCCCAATGATCCGTCGCCGCGCAAAGGCGGCGCGAAAGACCCGATGGCCCCAGTTTCGACGCTGCGTCCGTGGAAGAACGGCTCGAACCTCGACATCAACGAGATGCAGGAGGGCTCGACGATCTTCATTCCGGTGTTCCTCAAAGGCGGGCTCATCTGGACCGGCGATTCGCATTGCCGGCAGGGCAACGGCGAGGTCAACCTGACCGGGCTCGAGTGCTCCTTCAAGGAGATCCGCATCCAGCCGATCGTGAGGAAGGACCTGAAGCTCGACTGGCCGTTCATCGAGACGCGCACGCACTGGATCAGCGTGGGCTTGAACGAGGACCTGAACGTCGCGATGGTCAACGCCACGCGCGAAGCAGTGAACTGGCTCGCGAATCAGAAAATGGTGCCGATGACGCGCTACGAAGCCTATGCCCTGGTGTCGATGGCTGGCGACTGCCGTGTCTCGCAGATCGTGGACATCCGCAAGGGCGTGCACTGCATGATCCCGAAGTCGATTTTCACTAAACGCTCGTAGTGCTCCGGGCGTTCATCCTGGCGCTCGTCCTAGGGGCGGCGCCGGGACAGGTACTTTCACAGCAGAAGCTGCGCGTCGTCGCCACGTCGGCCGATTTGAAATCGCTTGCCGAGGCGGTTGGCGGTGCGCGCGTGGATGTTGAGAGCCTCGCCGCACCCGAGCAGGATCCACACGCGATCGAAGTGAAGCCCGCGCAGCTCGCGCGCGTGCGCGGCGCAGCACTCCTGATCCGCGTCGGGCTGGACCATGAGCCCTGGTTGTCAAAGGTCAAGCTGCCCGTGAGCGTCGTCGTCGTGAACGCTTCGCAGAACGTGCGCCTCATCCAGACAGAAACTCCGCGGCTGCGCGTCGAGCGCCGGGCACACGTCCACGCCTACGGCAACACGCACTACTGGCTCGACCCGGCGAACGCGGTTCCGATCACCGCGGCGATACGCGACGCGCTCGCGAAGTTGAGCCCGGGGGATACGCGATTCTTCGACGCGAACAGGACTGCCTTTGTCGACGCGCTGACAAAGAAGATCGAGGACTGGAAGAAAGCCCTCGCGCCTTTCCGCGGCACGAAGATGGTGGTCGTGCACGACAGTTGGTCGTATTTCGCCGAACGCTTCGGACTGCAGATCGCGGTGGCTGCCGAGCCGCAGCCGGGCGTGCCGCCTTCCCCGGCCGAGCTGGCTGCGCTTTTCCAGCGCATGCGCGAGGCCGGCGTGAAGATCCTCATCGCCGATCCGCATTCCAACCCATCGCTCGTGCGTCAGATCGCCGCCAAAAGCGGCGCGCAGGCAGTGACGCTCTCTCCTTCGGGCCACGACTATATTCGCCTGTTCGACGATAACGTCTCGAGACTCGTCGCGGCGCTGAAGCACACCGGGCCGTGACGGAGTTGCTGCTTTGGCCCTTTGTCGCGGGGCTCGTGCTTACGGCAATTCACGCCTGGTTCGGATTGCACGTGCTCGCGCGCGGCGTGGTGTTCGTGGATCTCTCGCTCGCGCAAGTCGCGGCGCTTGGCCTTACCGTCGCCATCCTCGCCGGTCATGGCGTACAAAGCGAAGGCGGCTACTGGTATGCCCTCGCGTTTGCGCTCGGCGGCGCGGTGCTCTTTGCGCTCGTGCGCGCGTTTGAGCGCAGCATCCAGCAGGAAGCGGTCATCGGGATCGTTTACGCGGTCTCGGCCTCACTCGGCGTGCTCGCGCTCGACCGCGCGCCCCAAGGCGCCGAGCACATCAAGCAGCTCCTGATCGGATCCATCCTCACGGTCACACCGCAGGAAGTCGCGATGCTCGGGGCGCTGTACGCCTGCATCGGTCTCGTGCACGCCGGGTTTCGCCGTGAGCTTGCCGAGGTGTCCTTCGATCCGCAGCAGGCTGCAGCGCGAGGCCGGCGCGTATTCGTCTGGGATATGGTCTTTTATGGCTCCTTCGCCCTCGTCGTCACCTCATCCGTGCGCATCGCGGGCGTGCTCCTGGTCTTTGCCTACCTCATCGTCCCGGCTGCGCTCGCCGGTCTTTTCGCGCCCGACCTGCGCAGCCGGTTGTTCCTCGCGTGGGCGCTCGGCGCCTTGCTCACTGCCGCCGGTCTCTACGCATCGTGGGAATGGGACCTGCCGACCGGCCCGGCGATCGTCAGCGCCTTCGGGGCCGCGACGGCACTCGTCGGCCTGGGTTTTGCGCTCAAGCGACTTTCTCTGCGCGCGCTCGGCAAACTGATACTCGGAGCAACAGCCCTCGTGGGACTCCTTCTCTTTGCGTTTCCGAGAATGGACCAGCCTTGGCTCGACGCATTGGAAAGCATCGCGCCGCCGGTGCACACCGTGTTCCTTACCGAGCACGAACGCGCAACACGCATTGACATGCTCGAATCGATCGGTCGCGCGAAGGCTGAGCTTGCGCGACTGCGCGAGCTGGAGCTGGACGCACGCTGGGGCAGAAAGGGAATGGATGCGGAAAAAGCCGAGCGCATGCGCCAGTATATCGCCGGCCGCAGCGAGATTTCCGCGGGCGAGCAACTCGTGCTGCGTAGTCTTCGCGACAAGGCGAGAGAGCGACAGCGGCTGATGCTCGGGCTGCCGCTCCTCATCGTCGGAGCCGCGGGCTTTTATCTCCTGGCGGCAAAGCGAGCACAAAGGGCGAAGCGCCAGACCTAGCATTGGCGATCATCCGCGGCTGCGGATCTTTCGCGATAGTCTGCGCCCCTCGCGGCACGGCAGTCATGCCGTGACTGCCGCGAAGCCTATTTCGGCTGCTTGAGCTGGCGCTCGATGTCGGCCGACTGATCTTCGGGTTCTCCGCGGTCGGGCGCCGGCGCTTCGATGGTGACGGGGGTGGAGACCGGCGCTGCACGGTCCACCCAGCTCGTCACCAGCCCCGGCCAGAAAATGATGATGGCGACCAGGATCAACTGCATGCCGACCCACGGCACCGCGCCCCAGTAGATGTCCGAGCTTTTCACTTCCTTCGGCGCGACACCGCGCAGGTAGAAGAGGGCGAAGCCGAACGGCGGGTGCATGAAGGAGGTCTGCAGGTTCGCCCCGAGCAGCACGCCGAACCAGATGAGATCGATGCCGAGCTTCGCCGCGACCGGCGCGAGCAGCGGGATGACGATGAACGCGATCTCGAAAAAGTCGAGGAAGAACGCGAGCACGAACACGAAAAGGTTGACCGCGATCAGGAAGCCGGTCACGCCTCCCGGCAGCGAGGTGAGCAGGCCCTCGACCCACAGGTCGCCGTCCATGCCGCGGAACACCAGCCCGAACACGGTCGCGCCGATGAGAATGAAGATCACCATCGCCGTAATGCGCATCGTCGAGCCCATGCCCTGCCACAGGAGGCCCCAGGTCAGCCGGCGGTGCATGGCCGCGAGTGCGATAGCGCCCATGGCGCCCATGGCGCCGCCCTCGGTGGGGGTGGCGAGCCCCATCAGGATCGTCCCCAGCACCAGGAAGATGAGGGCCAGCGATGGCACGATGCCCCACAGGATCTTGCGGGCGAGCGGCCAGCCGCGCAGCGTGCGCGCCGCGGGCGGCAGCGCGGGCATATAGTGCGGCCTGAACACCGACACCAGGAAAATGAACAGGCAGAAGAGAAGCACCTGCACGATCGAAGGCCCGATCGCGCCGGCGTACATGTCGCCCACCGATTTCCCGAGCTGGTCAGCCAGCACGATCAGCACCAATGCCGGCGGTATCAGCTGGGTGATCGTCCCCGACGCCGCGATGACGCCGGTCGCGATCCGCGGGTGGTAGCCGTAGCGCATCATGACCGGCAGCGAGATCAGCCCCATCGCGATGACCGAGGCCGCGACGGTGCCGGTGATCGCGCCCAGCACGGCTCCGACGAGGATCACCGCGTAGGCGATGCCGCCGCGCACCGGGCCGAACAACTGGCCCATGCCATCGAGGAGATCCTCCGCGAGGCCGCAGCGCTCGAGTACCGCGCCCATGAAAGTGAAGAACGGGATCGAGAGCAACAGGTCGTTGGAGAGGATGCCGAAGACGCGGTCGGGCAGCGCCTGCAGCAGGGCGAGCTCGAAGAGGCCCAGCTCGATGCCGATCACCCCGAAGAAGAGGCCCACCGCCGCGAGCGAGAAGGCGACGGGATAGCCGATCAGCATGAACACGATCAGCCCGCCGAACATCAACGGCGCCAGGATCTCCCGCAGGATCACTGCAGCGGCCTTTCGTAATGCGCGTCGAGCCGGATGCGTCCGGAGAGCGCCGCCGCGCGCTTAATGACCTCGGAGAGGCCCTGCAGCGTGAGCAGCAGGAAGCCGATCGGGATCAGGATCTTCACCGGCCAGCGCAGCAGCCCGCCCGCATTGCCGGAGATTTCGCCGACCTGGAACGAGTTCATGAAGAGCGGCCACGACAGCCAGCCGATGATGACCGTCATCGGCAGCAGGAAGAGAATGCCGCCCAGCAGATCCAGCCAGAGCCGGGTGCGCTCGCTGTAGCGGCTGTAGAAGACATCCACCCGCACGTGCTCGTTGCGCTTGAGCGTGCACGCGGCGCCCAGCATCACCATGCCGGCGAACAGGTACCACTGGATCTCCAGCCAGGCGTTCGAGCTCAGGTTGAAGCCGTAGCGCATCAGGGCATTGCCGGCGCTGATCGCGCAGGCCGCGAGCACCAGGCAGTTGGCGGCGTAGCCGATTTTCTCGTTCACCGCGTCGACCAGCCGGGAGAACTTCAGCAAGGCATCCATCATCGGGTCGAAGTCATATCACAACAATCCTGTGAAGAGGTTTTCTTGCGAGCAGGTACCTATCAGGAATTTGTCGGAACCAGGACCGGCAAATTCCTGGGTTGGCGAAGATGATACTGACGCAAGCGCATGAATAGCAATCTCTTTCTGGCCGGCTCGCGCTCACTGCGCCGGAAAACGGCTACACTCAGTGAACCTAAAAACGGTGGTCGCTAACCGCAGAGGCGCAGAGGTAACACTAAGAGAACGCCTAACAAAATGACCGGCCCTGATTTACTCCCCTCCTTTTCAAGGAGGGGTGGATGCGAAGCAGACGGGGTGGTTACATGGGCAACTCTTGCTCCCACCACCCCGCCCGCTTGCGCGGGCACCCCTCCTCGGGCAGGAGGGGAATTCATTTTGTTAGGCGCACTAAGAAGATCCATGAAACGACGGTTCACCCAATTGGAGTATCGCAGAAACTTAGTAAGTCGCCGAATCTTCTGTTCTCCGCGTCTCTGCGCCTCCGCGGTTCGCTTTTTTTTTCGGATGAAAGGCTGATGAGCATCCGCTCCCTCAACGGCACGCGCGGCATGGCGGTCGCACCGCATGCGCTCGCGTCGCAGTCGGCGCTCGACGTGCTGCGCGAGGGCGGCAACGCGCTCGAGGCGATGATCGCTTGCGCGGCGACGATCCCCGTCGCCTACCCGCACATGAACTCGATCGGCGGCGATTCGTTCTGGCTCGTGCACGTCCCGCGCCGGGCGCCGCGCGGCATCGATGCCTGCGGGGCGGCGGCGCGCGCGGCTTCCATCGAGTGGTACGCCGCGCGCGGGCTGGCGCAGGCCATTCCATTTCGCGGCGGGGTTGCCGCCAACACCGTCGCCGGCACGCTTTCAGGCTGGGATGCTGCTTTCAGAATGTCGCGCCAGTGGGGCGGGCGGCTGCCGCTGAAGCGCCTGCTGGCGGATGCAATTCATTATGCGGAGCAGGGTATCGCGGTCACCGCGAGCCAGTCGACCGCGATCGCCGTCAAGCGCGGCGAGCTCGAAGCGCAGCCCGGCTTCCGGGAAACGTTTCTTCCCGGCGGCGCGGTGCCCCCGGCCGGCAGCCTGTTCAAGCAGCCGCGCCTGGCGGCGACGCTCGAGCGCCTCGCGCGCGCGGGGCTCGATGATTTCTACCGGGGGCGGCTGGCCAAAGCGATAGCGCGTGACCTCGCGGCGGCCGGCAGCCCGCTCGCGCCAGAGGACCTGCGGCGCCACCGCGTGAAGTGGGTCGAGCCGCTTGCGCTCAAGCATTCGCTTGGAACGATTTACAACCTGCCACCGCCGACGCAGGGCCTGGTCTCGCTGCTGATCCTCGGCATGCTCGATGCGCTCGAGGTCGGGGCGACGGGGCCCGCGAGCGCGGATTACGTGCATCTCGTGGTGGAGGCGACCAAGCGGGCCTTCGCGGTGCGCGACCATTGCCTCACCGACCCGGCCTACATGACCGTAAACGCGCAGTCGCTGCTCGCGCCGGCAAAAATCCGCGAGCTCGCGGCGAATGTCGATCGCGGGCGTGCTGCGCGATGGGGCGGGGGCAAGGGGCCGGCCGATACGGTGTGGATGGGCGTCGTGGACGGGGCCGGGCGCTCGGTCTCGATGATCCAGAGCCTCTATCACGAGTTCGGCAGTGGCGTGGTGCTGGAGGAAACCGGCATCAACTGGCAGAATCGCGGCTGCAGCTTCTCGCTCGATCCGCAGTCGCTGAACTCCTTGAAGCCCGGCAGAAAGCCCTTCCACACGTTGAACCCCGCGCTCGCGGTGTTGAACGACGGGCGCACGCTGGTCTACGGCGCCATGGGCGGCGACGGCCAGCCGCAGACGCAGGCGGCGGTGTTCACGCGCATCGCGATGTTCGGCATGGACCCGCAGCAGGCGGTCGCCGCGCCGCGCTGGCTGCTCGGGCGCACCTGGGGGCAGACCAGCGATTCGCTGAAGCTCGAATCACGCTTTTCCACCGGCGTCGTCGCCGATCTTGCGCGGCGCGGCCACGAGATGGAAGTGCTTGGCGAGTACGACGAGGCGATGGGCCACGCCGGCGCGATCGTGCGCCATGCGAACGGCGTGCTCGAAGGCGGCGCGGACCCGCGCAGCGACGGCGGCGTTGCCGCCTACTGACGGCGTAGCACTCTTGTGCTACAGTGAGTCTTTCCGGAGAGGGTGTTGCCATGACGACAACGACCATTCGCCTGCCAGAGGATCTCAAGGAGCGGGTCACCCGTGCCGCCAAGCGTAGCGGGGGTACAGCGCACGGTTTCATCCTGGAGGCGATCCGAGAGAAGGCCGAGCAGGAAGAGCACCGGCTGGAATTCATGGATACGGCGGAGCGACGCTACGCCGATATCGTCGCTTCCGGCAGAACGGTATCGTGGAACGAAATGCGCCGCTATCTCAAGCGCCGGCTCACCGGCGCCAAGGTTGCCCGACCGAAGGCCAGAAAACTCTCGCGTTAGTCATGGCGCGCATCGAGCTCGCGCCGGAGGTTGCGGACGACATTGACCGCATCCTTGAACATCTCCTGAAGCACGAGGTGGCGGACGCGCGATCGCGCATAGAGGACATCATCCGGGCCATAGATGTTCTGGAACGCAATCCGCAGATCGGCCGCGCCGCGCGGACCGGCTTGCGGGAGTTGGTAATCGGACAGGGCGCGCGCGGTTACGTCGCGCTATATCGTTACGTCGCCGGGCTCGACACGGTGTTTGTTCTCGCCATCCGTGGCCAGAAGGAGGCGGGTTACGGGCGAGTTCCGACTTGATCGTGCGCCATCCTAACGGCGTGCTCGAAGGCGGCGCGGACCCGCGCAGCGACGGCGGCGTTGCCTCTTGCTTGAGCCGTCCGGAAAAGCGATGGACAGGATTTACAGGATTAACAAGATCAAACCCAAACCAACATCGATTGAGCGGGTTGCTT
>CAZFRR010000055.1:0-48845 GCA_964521405.1 uncultured Streptomycetaceae bacterium
CCATGGCGCACATCTCCGTCGTCACGCCCGTTTACCAGGCCGAGGGCTGCCTTGAAGAGCTCTACCGCCGCCTCGTCGCCGCGCTCTCCGGCATCACGCAGGACTTCGAGATCGTCATGGTCGAGGACTGCGGCGGCGACCGTTCCTGGGAAATCATCCAGGCGCTGGCGCGCAAGGACGCGCGCGTGAAGGGCCTCCAGTTCAGCCGCAATTTCGGCCAGCACTACGGCATCACCGCCGGGCTCGACCACTGCGACGGCGACTGGGTGGTGGTGATGGATTGCGACCTGCAGGACCGCCCCGAAGAGATTCCGCGGCTCTACGCCAAGGCCAAAGAGGGTTACGAGGTCGTGATCGCATCCCGCGGCCAGGGGAGCGGCCCATTGCACAAGCGTTTCGGCTCGTGGCTCTTCTACAAGCTTTTCAGCTGGCTCGCCGACATGGAGTACGACGGACGGGCCGGCAATTACCGCATGATTTCCCGCAACGTGGTCACCGCCATCCGGAGCATGCGCGAGCAGCTGCGTTTTTTCGGCGCGCTGCTCAACTGGGCCGGCTACCCTACCGCCACGCTCCACGTGCAGCACGACGAGCGACATGAGGGGCGCTCGACCTACACGCTCGTGAAGTTGTGGCGCCTCGCCTCGCAGACCATTATCGCGTATTCCGACAAGCCTCTGCGGCTCGCGGTCCGCAGCGGCTTCCTGATCTCGGTGCTGGCGTTCTGCTACGGCCTGTACATATTGGTACAGGCGGCATTCTACGGCTCGGCGATCGTCGGCTGGGCGAGCCTCATCGTCTCGATCTACTTCATCGGCGGCATCATCATCGCGATCCTCGGCATGCTGGGCATCTACCTCGGCAAGACCTACGACGAGACCAAGAAGCGCCCGCTCTACATCGTGATGCACTCGACATTCCATGGCGGGCGCAAAGCTGATTGAGCGCACGCCGTGGGACTGCGCGGCGCTGGGCGGCGATGCCTTCGAGCTCGCCAACGCCGGCCCCGAGGCGATGGCGCAGGTGGGCGCCCCCGGCCATTACACGGTCAGGGTCGATCCCCTCTCCGACAAGCGCATCCTGCACGAAAATGGGTTTTACTACTGCGACACGCTGGCCGAGCCGTACTGCCCTCCGGGGCAGCTGAAAGCCCTGCCGCATCCCGCCGCCGGCTTTGATCTGAGCCCGTCGCTGGAACCGTTGCTGGCGATTTGCCGCGGTGCATTTCAGCACGGGCGCTTTCACCGCGACTTCAACGTCGAGCGCCGACTCGCCGACCTGCGCTACGAAAACTGGTTGAGGAAGCTGCATGCGGCGGGCAAGGTCTATGGCCTGACATGGGAAGGCGGACTCGCCGGCTTCATCGCGCACGAAGGGGGAAAGCTGGTGCTGCACGCCCTCGGCGGCGAGCATCGCGGCCGCGGCATCGCCGGGCACCTGTGGAGCGCCGTCCTGGCAGATCTCGTGCGCAACGGGGCAGCTGAGCTCTCGAGCTCGATTTCGATCGCCAATACGGCCGCGCTCAATCTCTATTGCTCGCTGGGCTTTCGTTTCCGCCATTCCGTCGATATCTACCACCGGGTGATTCCATGAGCTATGTCTATGTGGCCTGCACCATACTGCTGACGGTATATGCGCAAATCGTCATCAAGTGGCAGGTATTGGGTGCCGGCGCATTGCCGGCCGACACTACCGGCAAGTTCTGGTTCCTGACGCAGCTCCTCGTCAACCCGTGGGTCCTGTCGGCGCTGGCGGCATTGCTGGCCGCCGTGGTGACCTGGATGGCGGCGATGACCAAGCTCGATCTGTCTCACGCCTACCCTTTCACCAGCCTCGCGTTCGTGCTGGTGATGGTCGCCTCGGCGCTCATATTCCACGAGCCCGTGACCGGACCCAAGATTACCGGCATCGTGCTGATCTGCCTCGGCATCGTGGTGGGGAGCCAGGGTTGAGGCTGTGCCTCAACTGCGGCGCCGGCTTTTCCGGAAGCACGTGGCGTTGCCCGCAGTGCGGGTTCGAGCCTCAGGTAACGGGTGGGTTCCCGGCGTTCGCGCCCGAGCTGGCGCACGCGCAGGAGGGATACGACCCCGCGCATTTTTCCCAACTTGCCGAGCTGGAATCGCGCAACTTCTGGTTTCGCTCGCGCAACCGGCTCATCATCTGGGCGCTGGACCGCTACTTTCCCGGCGCGAGGCGTTTTCTCGAAGTGGGCTGCGGCACCGGATTCGTGCTCTCGGGCCTGGCGGCGGCGTTTCGCGGGCTCGAGGTAACCGGCAGCGAGATCGCGGCGGAGGGATTGGCGTTCGCGGCGCGCCGGGCGCCGGGCGCTCAACTCATGCAGATGGACGCGCGCCATATCCCGTTCCGGGAGGAATTCGACGCCGCAGGTGCGTTCGACGTGATCGAGCACATCGAAGACGATCGCGCGGTGTTGCGGGCGCTCCATGGCGCGATCAAACCGGGCGGCGGGCTGATGGTTACCGTGCCGCAGCATCCGTCCCTGTGGAGCGAATACGACGTGCGCGCGCGCCACGTTCGGCGCTACCGGGCGCAGGATCTGCGCGCCAGGATAGTGGAGGCGGGGTTCGAGATCGTTAAAATGACCTCCTTTGTCACCCTGCTGATGCCGCTCATGTTTGTTTCGCGTCTTGCCCAGCGCGCCCCGGCCGCGAACTACGATCCGCTCTCCGAGCTGAGGATCGCGCCGGGGCTCAACTGGACGCTGGAGAAGACGCTCGATCTCGAGCGCCTGTTGATACGGGCGGGCCTGAATTTTCCGGTCGGCGGCTCGCTCCTGGTGGTGGCACGCCGCCCCAGGATTCACGAATCACGGGTGTTCAATGAAGATCCCGTTCAATAAACCGTTCACGATCGCCGGCGAGCTGGATAACATTGCGGCGGCGATCCGCGAGGGGCATCTCGCGGGCGACGGCCGGTTCACGCGGCTGTGCCACCAGTGGCTCGAGCAGAAGCTCGGGGCGAAAAAAGCGCTGCTCACGCATTCCTGCACCGCCGCGCTCGAGATGGCGGCGATCCTGTGCGACCTCAAGCCCGGGGACGAGGTGATCATGCCGTCGTTCACTTTCGTATCCACCGCCAACGCTTTCGTGCTGCGGGGAGCGGTGCCGGTGTTCGTGGACATCCGCCCCGACACGTTGAACCTCGACGAGAAGCTCGCCGCCGCGGCGGTGACGCCAAAGACGCGCGCCATCGTGCCGGTGCATTACGCCGGGGTCGGTTGCGAGATGGACGCGCTGATGGCGCTGGCCCATGACCGCGACTTGGTGGTGGTAGAGGACGCCGCGCAGGGGATACTGGCGGAATACAAAGGACGCAAGCTCGGCGCGATCGGGCACCTCGGGTGCCTCTCGTTCCACGAGACCAAGAACGTGATCAGCGGCGAGGGCGGCGCGCTCCTGGTGAACGATGAGCGTTTTCTGGCGCGCGCCGAGGTGATCCGCGAGAAAGGCACCAACCGCGCCCAGTTCTTCCGTGGCGAGGTGGACAAGTACAGCTGGGTGGACATCGGCTCCTCCTACCTGCCGAGCGAGCTGGTCGGCGCCTTCCTGTGGGCGCAGCTCGAGCATGCCGGAGAAATCAACGCGGTGCGGATGAAACTCTGTGCCGCTTACCGCCGGGGGCTGGCGCCGCTCGCGCGGGAGGGGGTGCTCGCGCTGCCGCAACCCGAGCCCGCGGGCATCACGGGCAACGGCCACATGTTCTACATCCTGTTACCGGACCTGGCGACGCGCACGCGGCTGATCGCGCACCTGAAAGCGCGCGGCATTCACCCCGTGTTCCATTACGTGCCGCTGCATTCCTCGCCGGCGGGACGCAAATTCGGGCGCGCCGCGGGGACCATGACGGTGACGGACCATGTTGCGGACCGGCTGCTGCGGTTGCCGCTCTACCACGGCCTCACTGGGGAGCAGGCGGCGGAAATCGCCGCCGAGATCGCCGCCTTCTTTCAGGGATGAGGGATGAGGGATGAAGTGCACTCGCGACAATAGGCCCCTTATCACTTATCGCCTGTCACGCATCACCCATCACCGTTTGTAATGCTGTTCAATTCCTACGCGTTCATCTTTTTCTTCCTGCCGGCGGCGCTGTTCGTCTTTTTTCGCATTGGGCGCGTGCATCCCGTGCTCGCGGCGGGGTGGCTCGGTTGCGCATCGCTGTTTTTCTACGGCTGGTGGAACCCGGCCTACGTCGCTCTCCTTGCCGCATCCATCGTCTTCAACTACGGCATGGGCATCGCGATCGTGCGCGCCGGCGCCGCAGCCGATGCGCGCCGCAAGAAGCGCCTCCTCGTCGCGGCGGTGAGCGCGAACCTCCTCCTCCTCGCCTACTACAAGTACGCGAACTTCTTCATCGGCAACGCCAACGTCGCGCTGGGAACCCACTGGAGCCTGGGGGAGATCATCCTGCCCCTCGGCATCTCGTTCTTCACCTTCACCCAGATCGCGTTCCTGGTGGATGCCTACCAGGACAAGGCACGCGAGTACAGCTTCGTGCACTACGGGTTGTTCGTGACCTATTTCCCGCACCTCATTGCCGGCCCCATCCTGCACCACCGCGAGATGATGCCGCAGTTCGGGCTGCCGGAGACCTATCGCCCCGACTACGACAAGATCGCGGCGGGCCTCACGCTCTTCGTCATCGGGCTCTTCAAGAAAGTCGTCATCGCGGACGGCGTTGCCGCCTACGTCGCCCCCGTGTTCGACGCGCCGCAGGCGGGGCAGGCGCTGACCTTTCTTGAGGCGTGGTGCGGCGCGCTCGCCTACACCTTCCAGCTCTACTTCGATTTTTCCGGCTACTCGGACATGGCGCTGGGGCTGTCGCTGCTCTTCGGCATCCGCCTGCCGGTCAACTTCCATTCCCCCTACAAGGCCGCCAATATCATCGAGTTCTGGCGGCACTGGCACATGACGCTGTCGCGCTTCCTGCGCGATTACCTCTACATTCCGCTCGGCGGCAACCGCAGGGGCGCGGCGCGGCGCTATTTCAGCCTGATGGCGACGATGCTGCTGGGCGGGCTCTGGCATGGCGCGGGCTGGACCTTCGTCGTCTGGGGCGGGCTGCACGGCGTGTATCTCGTCGTGAACCACGCCTGGCGCACGCTGCGCGCGCGTCTCGGGCACGACCTCAAGCGCCCGACCCGGTGGGGCCGCGCGGCGGGATGCGCCATCACTTTCGTTGCGGTCGTGATCGGCTGGGTGTTTTTCCGCGCCGACAGTCTCGACACCGCCGCTGCCATCCTGCGGGCGATGGCGGGGCTGAACGGTTTTATCGTCCCGGATGTCTGGTTCGCGAAATGGGGCGCCGTCGGCGAGTGGCTCGCGCAGCAGGGCGTCACCTTCGGCGCGACCCCGGCGCTCGCTCGAACCGGCGTCGTGCACTGGATCTGGATCCTGCTCGCCATCGTCTGGTTCGCGCCCAACTCCCAGCAGATCCTGGCGGCCGCGCGGCCTGCTCTTGGCGTGCCGCCGGAATCGGCGGGCACCCGCTGGCAATGGCGCCCGGCGGCGGCGAGCGCCGTGGCGGTTGCGGTGATGGCGATCGCGGTGATCGTCAATCTCAACCGCCATTCCGAGTTTCTTTATTTCCAGTTTTAAGTGTCCCTGACATGAGCGCACGCGGTTACGTCTGTCTGGTGCTGGCGCTGGTCGCCGCCTTTCTCGTGCCCGCGGCGGCCCTGAACCTCACGCTCTCGGCCAACAGCCTGCGCGCCGACAAGAACCAGCTGGCGAGCGCATGGCAGCAGGCGACGCGCGGTGTTACCTACGCGCCGCCGATTTCGCAGAACCGGCCCTTCAAGACGCTGCGGCTGGTCGACCGCGCCGGCGAAATCGACATCCTCGTGTTCGGCTCCTCGACCACCATGGGCATAGATGCGAAGGCTTTTCCGCCGCCGCTCACCGCCTACAATTTCGCGCAGAGCGGGAATTCCCTGCTGGCGATGATCGGCGAGGCCGAGTACGTCGCCGAACGGCTGGGCGACAGGGTCAAGCTGTTCGTTATCCCGCTCGACTGGGCGCTCGGATTTATCTACGAGCGCGGGGCGCCGCCGCCCACCGAGCTCACGCGGGAGGCCGTCGAGCGAGGCGCCGCGGCGGCGAGACCCTCTCTTGCCGCGCAACTGACCGATGCGCTGTCGGCGCCGCGCCTGAAGATCCTCGCGGGCATCGCGCACGACGCGCTGAAAGCCCCGGACACCGGCGCGGCCCTGCGCCAGGTTTTCTTCGATGCGGCGGGGCCGGAGTATCGCTGCGCGGACGGCACCCCGGCGCGCGATTTCGATGTCGTCTACCGCGGCCTGTGCAATGGTTTTCGCTACGACGGCAGCGCGACCTTCGCCGACCAGAAGCGGCTCGATGAAGCCCGGGCGCCGGCGGCGCTGGCGGCGGCCGTCGCGGGCGGCGGGCAGTACGCAGCAGCGCTGAGAAAAGGCCGCGGCGAGCCGGCCGCGGAGGTGCTGGAACGGCTCGTGCGGCTGGCGCGCCGCGTCGAGAGCGGGGGCGGGGCGGTCGTGCTGCTGCTGCCGCCGCTCATGCCAGGGATGGAAGTAGCGCTTGCCGGAACCGGGCACAGCGGGGAGTGGCTGCGCAAGACCAAGCAAGCGCTCGAATCGTGGAGCGCCCGCGAGGGCGTCGTGCTGCTCGATGCAGGTCGCTCCGAGCGTTACGGCTGCGTCGCGTCCGAGTTCATCGACCCGCACCACGCGCTGCCCGGGTGTTACCACAAGGTGTTCTCGCAGCTCATCCAGGATCACCCGGGCCTCCTGGCGGCCGCCGCGGGCAAGAGCCGATAGCGATAGAATAGGCGCGCCCGAACCCACTCCGTGAGCCACGCCGCCCAGCTTCCCGCCGCCGCTCGATCCTGGCGGCTCTACGCCATCGCGGCGCTGACCTTCCTGCCCGCGATCGGCTTCCATTACGTCGGCGAGGAAGCGATCTTTCCGATCTCGTCCCTCGAGATGTGGGTTCACGGGCAGTGGGTGGAGCAGCTGCTCTACGGCGCCAGCCTCAAGCACAATCCGCTATTCAACTGGCTCATCATCCCGCTGGCAGCCGCAACCGGTTGGGAGCACATGCTCGGCGTGACGCGCGCGATCACGATCGCCGCGACGGTCGGGACGGGTTTCATGCTGGCCTGGCTCGCCCTGGAGCTCTATCGCGACGCTGCATTCGCGGCTTTCGCCGCGCTCGTCTACCTCACGCTTGCCGACATCTTCTTCTACCGCGGCTGGCTGGCCTACGTCGATCCCCTGTTCGCGTTTTTCGTGTTCGCGTCGATGGCGCTGCTGTGGACGGCCTGCCGGCGGCGCAGCACCGCGCTCCTCGCGCTCGCGCTCGCCGCGGCCAGCTGCGCGTTCATGAGCAAGGCCTTAACGGCCTATGCCTTCTACGGTGCGGCGGCGCTGGTGTTGCTGGCGGACCGCGGGCACCGCTCCTTTCTGCTGGCGCCGGCGTCGTGGCTCGTGCACGCGCTCGGCGCGGCGCTGCCCGCGGCCTGGCTCTACGCCTTGCCGGCCAACGCCGGCCAGGGTGGGCGCATGTTCTCGGAGATCCTCACCAAGCTGGCCCCCGAGAGTCTCGCCGGCTACGCACTGAAGCTGGTGACCTACCCGCTCGATACGGCCGTGCATCTCGCGCCCGCGCTGTTCATCGCCGGCTACTACAGGTGGCGGCGCCGCGCCGGCGGCGGCACCATGGATCCCGTCAGCCGCACTGCGTTGTGGATACTTTTCATCAACTACCTGCCGTACTGGCTCGCGCCGCAGAGCTCGATCCGCTACCTGCTGCCGCTCTATCCGCTCGCTGGCCTCATCATTGCGCGAGCGCTGTGGGACGCGGGCGCGCCGGCCGTTGCGGCAACCCGGCGCTGGCTGATTGCGATGATCGTGGTGAAGCTCGCCGTGGTGCTGGCGGTGTTTCCGTATTACCAGAAGCAATATCGCGGAGCGAATTTCGAGACCACCGCGCGCGACATCCTGCGGCGCACCGCCGGCCAGCCGCTCTACGCCAGCAACGTGAGCGCCAGCGGCCTCTCCGTGACCGCGCATCTCGACGTGCTGCGCCTGCCGGCGCCGCCGCTGACGTTCCCCCCCGGGGAGTGGGAATCGGGATTCGTCACGGCCTACGAACCGGACCCGCGGCTCGGGCGGGTGGCCGCGGAATACCGGCTGGGCGGCAACACGCTCTATCTCCTGTGCCGCGGGCCGGCATGCGGCAAGGCGGCGCCATGACCCAGTGGAAGACCTACAGCCACGTGGCCAACTTCACGGGTTACATGGAGGTTGTCGCGCAGCATTTCTCCGCACGGCCCAAGGGGATCACGATCCTCGACCTGCCGGCCGGCAACGGTCTCCTCGCGGACGCGCTGCGCGGCATGGGCCACACCGTGGCGTGCGGCGATATCAACCGCGAGCGGCCCGACTACCAGTACGTGGATATGGCGGCGCCGCTGCCGTTTGCCGACGGCGCGTTTGACGCTGTCATCTGCCTGGAGGGGCTGGAGCATCTGGTGAACCCGGTGCAACTCATCGCCGAGCTCGCGCGCGTGACGCGCGCCGGCGGCGAGATCGTGGTCTCGACCCCGAACGTGATGAGCTTGTATTCGCGGCTGCACCAGCTGCTCACCGGCGTGCCGTACCAGTTCAACCCCGCGCTGGCGCCGGAAATCGAGCCGGACGCCGCCGCCGACCGCGGCCATGTCTTCCCGCTATCCTACTACCAGCTGCGCTTTCTCTTCGGGCAGCACGGTGCGCGCGTCAAGGCGGCGCTCGGCGACCGCTACAAGAAGAAAGCCCTGATGCCGCTTTATCTGTGCCTGTTGCCCTTCGCCTGGGCCGCGTCCTGGCTGCACTTCATGCGCGGCGGCGACGCGCGCTACGCGCAGCGCAATCGCGACTTGCTGCGGCAGGCCTTTCGCGCGCCGCTCCTCTACAGCCGTTCGCTGGTGCTGGTGCTCGAAAAGCAGCGGGACGCGCAGCGTTCGTGAACCCGACGAGGCTCGACCGCTTAGAGTGCCTAACATAATGAAACGCGCGTGCGTTGTGAGACAGAATCGTCGATAGCGCGAAGCGAGGTGCAGCCAATACTCGCTGTATTGGCAAGCCGAGCGACAAAGCTAGCGGCGATTCTGGCCGCAACCCCCTTGGGCTGGCACGGTTTTGGCTCGCGGCGATCGGCCCGGTCTATGCTCCTTGCAAGGTCTGACCGTGCCACTGGTCCTGCGTCGCCAAAACCGTGACAGCGCAGCGTGTGTTTCATTATGGTAGGCACTCTTAGCGCCCATCGGTTAATCTTACGCGCGTGCGGGGGCTGTCCTGCGCAACGCTCCCGCGATCGAGACGGGCTTGCCTGGCATTCCCCCGGCCAGGCCATCCAGAACGGCACAGAAGAAGATGCGCCCCAAACTGCTCGCCATCCACTTCAAGTACCTGGGCGACGTCGTGGTCGCGACCCCGGCGTTGCGCGCGCTGCGCCGGGCTTACCCGCAGTGGGAGCTGCACGTGCTCGTGCCCGAGGAGGCCGCGCCGCTGCTGCAGGGGATAGCCTGGATCGACCGGGTCTGGAAATTCCCGCGGGTGCGCGGGCGCACCAACCTCGGCGCGTCGTGGCCGGTGGTGAGGGCGTTGCGGCGCGAGCGATTCGAGGTGTCCGTTGATTTTGCCGGGAACGACAGGGGCGCGCTGATGAGCCTGCTGGTCGGCGCCAGGCGGCGCGTCGGCGTCATCGCGCCTCTCGGGTTCTACCTGCGATCGAGGTGCTATACGGATCGCGTCGAGGAATTCGATCCGACGCGCCATGAATCGGTCAGAACGTGGGCGGTAACCGCCCCGCTGGACGTGCCCTTCCCGGATGACATGACGCTCGAGATCGCGGCGGATCCCGGGCTTGCGTCAGCCGCGGCCGCAGCGCTCGGCGATGCGCAAGTGCTCTGCTATGTGACCGCCACCCAGCCGAAACGGGAGTGGCCGATAGACCATTGGCTGCAGTTCGCCAGGCGCGCCCGTGCCCTGACTCCGGCGATCGCTTTCACTGGCGGCAGCTCGGAACGGGAGAAGCAGGTGCTCGCGGCCATCGCGGAGCGCGAGCCTGGTGTTGCCATCCTGCCGGCGCCCGAGCCGCTCGGACTGCTCCTCGCCGTGCTGGTGCGGGCAAAACTTTTCATCACCTGCGACACGGGACCGATGCACTTCGCTGCTGCGCTCGGCGTCCCGACCCTGAGCCTGTTCGGGCCCACTTCGGCGAGGCGGTGGGCGCCCCTGGGCGCGAGGCATCGCTCGCTCCAGGGCGGCTTGTGTCCCTGCAGCGGGCACAGCGCGATCTGCGTTGCGGCGAATTCGTGCGTGGGGCGTATCACCCCCGACCGCGCCTACGACGAGTACGCGCGGATGGTGTCCGAGACGCCGGGTGTCACACCAACGGCAGCTGCTCACTTACGGTAGAGTTCGGGATTCAGCGCAGGATCGTTGTACATCTTGAACTGGTAGTACACCCGGAAGCCCCGGGTTCCCTGCGCAATCGCAACGAGCATTTCACCGAGCGCCCTGGCGAGGTCCGAGCGCTGCCGGCGAATGACGCCCAGCTTCTCCTGGCAGCGAGCGCGCTGCGCTTCTGGCGCGCCCTCCCGTGCCGCCTCTTCCGCCATGTGGTATTCCTTGAGCGCGAGGATCGACAGCCGGTCGATGATCATTCCAGGCGTTTCCGAATTCATCGGCGTGCCCTCGGGAATGCCGGGGGAGCGCCCGGCGAACCAGGTGTCGATCCGCTCGATGCAGTCGTTGCGGCGCTGGTTCCAGTGGTCGATGTTGCGCTTCGCCCGGTAGACGAATTCGTGGCCCTGGTCCTCGCGGCGCGCCTTGTCCTCCTCGTGCCAGAGCTCGAAGTTGCAGTGATGTTCCTCCTCGATCAACCCATGAAACTCCGCTTCGGACGGCGCAAACGACGCCTGGTGCCATTCACCGGTCTTACGCTCTTGCAGCGCGAGCAGCCGCGGCACGTCGACGCTGTCCACGCGGCCGGACTGCCCGGCCGGGCGCCCGGACTGCGCTTGCGGCGAGGATTCGTGCGCGGGCTTCGTCGGCAGCAGCACGAGCTTGGCGTAGCGGTAGTAGGAGTTCTCGGCGTTGGCGACGGCGAGCATCATGCCCTCGCGGCCGTCGAGGAAGCCGGCGCGCAGGCAGTAGGTCCGGAAGAACGCCCAGCCGCCGTGAACGAGCGCGGTGAAAATCGTGGCGCGGCGGCCGCGCTGGTGAAGGTTGCGCGCGGTCATGGCCGAGTACGTGTTCATCTTGTCGATCAACTGCTCGAGGCTGGTGATGGTTTCGTGATGAATGGGATGGGAAAGCCTGCCGACCGCCCCGTTCACGATGAGCCGGTCGTGCCCCTGGTCATCGGAGAAGCGCGCCCGCCCGCGGCGAAACAGCCGCTTGACGTGATCCGGCCACCAGCCGGAGTGGCGCATGAAGCGCCCGCAGAAGCTCGAGCGCCGCGGCAGCATGAATGCCGCGTGGTCTCCGGGCGCGGCCATCGCGAACTCGATCTCGGCGCGGACCTCCGGTGTGATCCATTCGTCGGAATCGAGGGAAAACACCCAGTCGCCGGTGGCGAGATCGAGCGCGCGGTTTTTCTGCGGGCCGTGACCGGGCCAGTCAGGCCGCTGATGGACCCGGGCGCCGAGCTCGCGGCTGATCTCGAGCGTGCGGTCGGTGCTGCCGGAATCGACCAGCACGATCTCGTCGGCCCAGACAACCGATTCGAGGCAGCGGCGGATCGTGCCTTCGTTGTTGCGGGCGATGATGATGACCGAGAGGCTCATGATTCCGC
This sequence comes from uncultured Streptomycetaceae bacterium, assembly GCA_964521405.1. Taxonomy (GTDB): domain Bacteria; phylum Pseudomonadota; class Gammaproteobacteria; order Burkholderiales; family SG8-41; genus SG8-41. Next base: position 11,838 of record CAZFRR010000055.1, read on the forward strand.
AATAAGTGATTGGGTGATCAAGTGATTGGGTGAATGCGCGTGCGGCCGGCAAGCCAGAGCACGGCGGCGTTACCCATTACCCGGTAAGTATTCCGGCACCCACCTGGCGAGCGCGGCCCTGACGGCGGCGTCGTCCATCGAGTGCTCGTGCTCCAGCCAGGATTCCAGGCGCAGCAGCCAGTCGCCGTTCTCCGGGCGGGCCCGCGCGACCCTGAGCTTGGGATGCGGGGTGGGCAGCAGGTTCTCGCCGTCGGCGAGCGGCTCCTCGTAGAGCTTCTCGCCGGGGCGCAACCCGGTGTAGGCGATCCGGATTTCCTCCTCGCCGAAGCCGGAGAGCTTGATGAGATCGCGCGCGAGGTCGGCAATCTTCACCGGCTCGCCCATGTCGAGCACGAAAATCTCGCCGCCCCCGCCCATCAGCCCCGCCTGCAGCACGAGCTGCACCGCCTCCGGTATCGACATGAAGTAGCGCGTGACTTCGGGGTGCGTCACGGTCACGGGGCCGCCCCGGGCGATCTGCTCGCGGAACTTGGGCACCACGCTGCCGGTCGAGCCCAGCACGTTGCCGAAGCGGACCATGACGAAGCGCGTGCCCGCGGGCGGCTGCAGCGCCTGGCACACCATCTCGGCCAGCCGCTTGCTCGCGCCCATCACGTTGGTGGGGTTGACCGCCTTGTCGGTGGAGACCAGCACGAATTTCTCCACGCCGCAGGCGATCGCGGCGCGGGCAATGACGCGGGTGCCGGCCACGTTGTTGAGTATGGCCTGCCAGGCGTTCTCGTTTTCCATCAGCGGCACGTGCTTGTAGGCCGCGGCGTGGAAGATCACCGTGGGCGCGTGGGCCCGTATGACCTGCTCGACCCTCACGGCGTCCTTGACGTCGCCGATGGCGCACACCCGCTGCAGCTGCGGGTGGCGTTCCGCGAACTCCTGCTCGATGGTGTAGAGGGCAAACTCGTTCTGCTCGTAGAGCACCAGCCGCTGCGGGTTGAAGCGCGCGACTTGGCGGCACAGTTCCGCGCCGATCGAGCCGCCGGCGCCCGTGATCATGACCACGCGGCCGGAGAGCCAGCCGCGCAGGCCGGCGGCGTCGAGCTCGACGGGATCGCGCCCGAGCAGGTCGTCGAGCTCCACGTGGCGCACCTGCGAGACCGTAACGCGGCCGCTCACCAGGTCCTCCATCGAGGGCACCGTCAGCACCTTGATGCCGGCGCGGTTGCAGATTTCCAGGGCCCGGCGCCTTGCCGTGTGGGTGGCTTCCGGCATGGCGATGATCGCCTGCGAGAACCCGAGCCGGTCGCGCCAGCGCGGCAGCTCCTCGAGCCGTCCCAGCACGTTGACGCCGTGCAGCTGCCGTCCGATCTTGGCCGCGTCGTCGTCGAACACGCCCACGATGCTCCACTGCGGGCTGCGCGCGAGATCCTTGATCAGGTTGACGGCGGCTTCTTCCGAGCCGAGGACGACCACCGGCTCGGGGTTCCCCGACATGAGCCCGCCCTTCATCCCTTCCCTCCAGGCGCGGTAGGCGATCCGGCTGCCCCCCATGATCATCATCAGCAGGATCGGGCAGAGGATGAGCACCGAGCGCGGCACGGAGAGCTGCAACTGCAGCATGAGGAGCAGCGCCGGCGCGGCCAGAGCTCCCAGGCCAACGGCTACCAGAATGCGCCGCAGGTCGGGCAGGCTGGCGTAGCGCCAGATGCCGCGATAGAGGCCGAGGCTCCAGAACAAGGCGGCGTAGACGAGGACCACCCAGGGCAGGGTGTCCAGCGCAAGCCCGAGATAGGGACCGGGAATCTCGAGGTTGAAGCGCAGCCAGAACGCGACCATCCAGGCGGCCATGCAGGCGGCCGCGTCATGGAGGAACGCAAGCCAGGTGCGCCAGCTGTTGGGGGCGTTGAAGCTCATGACCGTCCCGACAACCCGAAACGGCGCCAGTTACGCTCGATCAACGCGATCAGCGCCAGGTAGGCGAGCGCCGCCGCCACCAGCACGGCGGCTTGCATCGCGGCCGCGATTGACAGTGCCATCAAAGAGAGCGCGCCGCATGCGAGCATCAGCGCGTACGCGCAGAGCGCGGTCTTGCGGTGCCCCCAGCCCATCCGCACCAGCCGCTGGTAGTAATGGTCGCGGTGAGCCTGCCACACCTTTTCGCGCCGAACCAGCCGGCGCGCGAGCGTGACGCTCGCGTCAACGATGAACGGCGAGAACACGAGCAGCGGGAACCACCCGGTCCAGTCGCCCTGCAGCCAGCCGGTGAGGCCGAGGGCGGCCGCGAGGAAGCCGAGCGGCACCGAGCCCGCGTCGCCCAGGAAGATGCGCGCCGGATGGAAATTGAAAATCAGAAACGCCGCGGCGGCGGCCGCGATGCTGAAATTAACCAGCGCAAACTCGGTGCTGCCGGCAAGCCAGGCCGCCGCCCCGTAGCAGGAGAAACCGATCAGCGCCATGCCGCCCGCGAGACCGTCCGAGCCGTCCATGAAGTTGTAGAGATTGGCCATCCAGGCGAGCGCCAGCGTCGCTGCCACGATCGCGAGCGGCCCGTGGCCGGGATGGAGGACGATCGCGGCGAAGGATCCGCAGACGGCGAGATGAGTCGCCAGCCGCAAAATCACCGGGATGCCGCGCGCGTCGTCGAGGAAGGAAACCAGCAGCAGCACGCCGAGCGCGATCCAGAGCGCGGCCGGGAGATTGGGCGCGATGATGCCGGCCGCGAGCAGTACCCCGGCATGCAGGCCGAGCCCCCCGGTGCGGGGAAGCGGCGAATCATGCAGCGAGCGGTCAGTGGGATGATCGAGGATCAGGGTTGAAAGCCGGCCCTGGGCGAGCCACCAGTTGGCGAGCAATGCGGCAGCGAACGCCGTCAGCGGGGCCCACGAAGCGGGTTGCACAATAAGCCTGTCGGACTGGGTGTCTTGAACGGTCGGTGTGAACGCATGGGTAGTCACTCTTGGTTATCGCCGAGCCGACAGGCTGATAAAGCCAGACACACTGCTAGGCTCGACAAACTCCTGGAGCGGCGCTCATGCGCGCGACGGTGAATAATACCATCGGGCGGTCTCCGCCAGCCCTTGCGCGAGGGTGCAGCGCGGCCGCCAGTCGAGTTCGCGCCGCAGCGCCGCGCTGTCCACTTGCAGCGAGCCGGTCAGCCGCGCCAGTTCCGCGCGCTTGCCGGCCAATGCCGCGCCGAATTGCAGCAGTGCCGGCGGACAGGGCAGCAGGCGCGGCCTGACGCCGAGCGCCTGCGCGAGCGCCCGCACCAGATCGGGCGTGGAGACATCTTCCCCATCGCTGACAAGGTAAGTGCGCCCCGCGGCGCCCGGAGCGTCGAGCGCCTTGACGATGGCGTCGACGAGATTGCCGACGTAGACCAGGCTGCGGCGGTTCTCAATCGAGCCCAATGGCAGCGGCGTGCCGCGCGCCACGACGTCCATCAGGCGCAGGAAGTTGCCCTTCACGCCCGGCCCGTAAACCAGCGGCGGTCGCAGCACGGCCACCTCGAGACCGGTTTCCGCGGTGACCTGCGCCAGCGCCTGCTCCGTTTCCCATTTCGAGCGGCCGTAGGCGTCCTCGGGCCGCGGGACATCGCGCTCGGTGAAGGGCCGCTCGGTCGCTTCGCCGTTCACCTTGATGCTGCTCATGAATACCAGCCGGCGCACGCCGGCTTGGGCCGCCATTTGCGCCAGCCTGCGCGTGCCTTCGACGTTGATGCGCCGGTATTCGGCCTGGGCATCGGCTGCGGTCTCGTGCAGCACGTGAGTGCGCGCCGCGAGATGCACCACGCTGCCGACACCTTCGAGCGCGGGACGCCAGTCGGTATCCGGGCCGATATCACCGGTTGCGACGGCGTCGCTGAGTCCGGGACGGGCCACGCGCACGGCGCGCCGGACCCGGCGCGCGGACGCGATAAGCGCCTCGCACAGCGCATTGCCGACGAATCCGTTTGCCCCTGTCACTAACACGGTGTTGTCGGCACTCATGGCGCTGGTGGGGAAAAGCGTGATTCGTGAATCGTGAGTCGTGAGTTGTGAATGGTGGCCAATAACCGTTCAATCATGCATTTCAGGTTTTCGAATCACGAATCACGATTCACGGGTTTGAAAAGCAAAGCGATCTTCGGGCGATCGGGTTCCCGCATCACGCCTTTTTCCGTGATGAGCGCGCTCACCAGTTCAGCAGGCGTGACGTCGAAGGCGGGATTGCGCACCGCGACGCCGGCCGGCGCCCATTCGAGGCCGGCATGGCCCCGTACTTCCGCCGCACCGCGCTCCTCGATCGGGATCGCTGCCCCGCTTGCGACCCCCCGGTCGATGGTGGAGAGCGGCGCCGCGACGTAGAAGGGGATGCGATGCCGGTGCGCGAGCACGGCGATCATGTAGGTGCCGATCTTGTTGGCGACATCGCCGTTGGCGGCCACCCGGTCGGCGCCGACGATGACCGCATCGATCTCGCCGCGGGCCATCAGGTGACCGGACATGCTGTCGGCGATCAGCGTCACCGGAATGCCGTCCTGCGAGAGTTCCCACGCGGTCAACCGCGCGCCCTGCAGGAACGGGCGCGTTTCGCCCGCGATGACGGACACGCGCTTGCCCGCCGCCACCGCCGAGCGGATCACGCCGAGCGCGGTGCCGTGCCCGGCGGTTGCGAGCGCCCCGGCATTGCAATGGGTCAGCACCCGCGCGCCGTCGTGGATCAGCGCCGCGCCGTGCGCGCCCATGGCCCGGTTCGCAGCCACGTCCTCGTGCGAAATGCGGTGCGCCTCCTCGAGGAGCCGCGCGGCGATGGCGGCGGGCGGGGATGGTTTCAACCTTTCGAGTGCGTCCCGCATGCGATCGAGCGCCCAGACGAGGTTGACCGCGGTCGGGCGGGAGGCGGCAAGCGTCTCGTAGGCGCGGGCGAGCGCGGCCGAGAACGCGGCGGGCGCGGCGTCCCTCGAGCGGGCCGCCTCGAGCGCGTAGCCGTAGGCGGCGGCGCAGCCGATCGCGGGCGCGCCTCTCACCACCATGTCGCGGATGGCGCGGGCGGTTTCCTCCGCGCTCGTGCAGGCAAGGTATTCCACGCTTGCCGGCAGCCGCCGCTGGTCGATCAGCTCGAGGCGCCCCTCGCGCCAGCGCAGGGTTTCGAACCCCGGGGGATGAGACGCTTCGCTTGTCACGCCTTAGCCTCCGACGATGCCGCGCCCGCGCAACAACATCAGCACCTTTTCCACGGACTCCTCGATGGAAAGCTCGGCCGTTTGCAGCACCAGCTCGGCATCGCCGGGCTCCTCGTACGGGGCCGAGACGCCGGTGAAATCCTTGAGTTTCCCTTCCCGGGCGCGCTGGTAGTGCCCTTTGGGGTCGCGTTGCTCGCAAACTGCTATCGGGCAGCAGCAGTAGATTTCCAGGAAGTCTCCTGGCAGCAGCAATCCGCGCGCCCGCTCCCGGTCGCGGCGAAACGGCGACACGAACGCCGTCAGCACGATCGTGCCCGCCTCGACGAAGAGCTTGGTGATTTCTCCAACCCGCCGGATGTTTTCCGCGCGGTCCCGTTCGGAGAAGCCCAGATCGCCGCAGAGGCCGTGCCGGACATTGTCCCCGTCGAGCACGAACGTGCGGCACCGCATCTGGTGCAGCCGCTCCTCGGTCGCGTGCGCAATGGTGGACTTGCCGGAACTGGGCAAACCGGTGAACCAGAGCACGACGCCCCGGTGCGCCTGGAGTTGTTCCCTGCGCTCGCGCGTGACGGTGGCGTGATGCCAGATGACGTTGGGGCTCGCCTGGCTCATGTCAGGGCGCGCGCCATCTAGATGACCCGGTCGTTGCCGCCGTCCACCGGCACTTGAGCGCCGGTAGTTTTGGCGAAAAGGGGGCCGCACATCTCCGCCGCGAGCGCGGCGACGTCGCTGCTCTTCACCTCAACCTTGAGCACGTTGCCTTTCTTGTACTCCTCGACCGTGACGCCATAGTGCGCCGCGCGCGCGGCCAGCACCTCCCCGGTCCACGCCGCCGTGTCGAACACGGCGTTGGGGTGCAGCGTGTTGACGCGGATGCCGTCCGCGCCCCATTCGAGCGCGGCGACGCGCGCGAGCTGGGTGAGCGCCGCCTTGGACGCCGAGTAGGCGGCGGCGCCCGGGCCCGGCGCCGGCACGTTCTTGGAGCCAATGATCACGACCCGCCCGCCGCGCGGAGCGAGCTTGAGGAGCGGATGGCACTCGCGCATCAACGAGAAGTTGGCGTCGAGATTGACCTGCATGACGCGCCGCCACTCGTCCGAGCCGAGTGCGTCGATGCGCCGGCCGCCGGGGAAGACGCCGGCATTGAGGATCAGCATGTCGAGCCCGCCGTAAGCGAGCGCGCCGGCTTCCAGCGCGGCGGCGAGCGCCGGCTCCGAGGTGACGTCGCACTGCAGGCCGAGAAAATCCGCACGGTTGCCCATGAGCTGCGCGACGCCGGGATTGATGTCGAGGCCGATTACTGCCGCGCCGCGCCTGAGCAAAGCCTCCACGCAGGCTTTGCCGATGCCCGAGGCCGCGCCAGTCACGAGCGCCACTTCGCCGGCGAATACCGGCGGTGTTCCCGCCTTCTTCAGCTTGGCCTGCTCCAGGTCCCAGTATTCGACGTCGAAGATGTCGCGCTCCGGCAATGCGCGGTAACCGCCGAGCGCCTGCGCCCGCAGGATGACGTCGATGGTGTGCAAGTAGATGTCGTGCACGATGCGCGCGTCTTTCGCCGTGCGCCCCACGCAACCCAGGCCGAATTCCGGGTCGAGGACTACCCGCGGCGCCGCGTCGAGCAGGGTCTTGGGTTCCTTTGCCGAGGGCGCATGCCGGTTGAAGTAATCCTTATAGGCGGAGGCGTAGGCGTCGACATCGCGGCCGAGCATGGGCACGCGCTTGGTGCGAAGGACGTGGTCCGGCGTCGCGGGTCCCTGCTGCGAGAGCATGGCAACGTCTTTTCTGTTGGAGAAATCGAGGAATTTCGGATCGGAATGCGTGGCGAGCACTACCGGAAAACCGGCGCAGACGGAAATCTCCCGCCGCAGGCGGACGAGTTCGTGCCGCAGCGCCTTCTGGTCGCCGGCAGTTTTTGGCTGCGGCAGCTCCCACGCGCCTTTTTGCCGCAGATAGTCCTCGGCGCGCGTGACCAGAGCGATCATGCGCTCGTAGGCCTCTTTCGCGGTATTGCCGAAGGAGAAGATGCCGTGATTCACGAGCACCATGCCGATGGTGTCCGCGCGGGCTTCGGCGGCGAACAGCTGCGCGCATTGGCGCGCGAGATCGAATCCCGGCATCACGTACGGAACGATCACGGTGTCGGCTCCGAAAATCTCCCGGGCCCGCTGCTCGCCGCCGGGCGTATTGGTGACGGCCAGCAGCGCGTCGGCATGGGTGTGGTCCACGTACTTGTACGGAAGTATGGCGTGGAGGATCGCCTCCACCGATGGGGCGGGCGCTCCCGCCCGGGTCACCTGGGTCGCGAGCTCGTTCATCATCTGCGTATCGGACAGCGCCTCGAGACGCGCGAGCTTCACCAGATGCGCCATGCGGGCCGGCGCGAACCCGGCTTCCTCGATCGTCTCCAGGTCCCAGCCGCTGCCCTTCACGTGGAGAATGTCCTCCTCCTCGCCGACGGCATTGCGAACGTTCGCCTTGACCGAAGTGTTGCCACCGCCGTGCAGGACCAGCGTGGCATCCCTGCCGAGCAGCCGCGAGGTGTAGACCCTCAGTCCAATGTCGGTCGGGTGGCGAGCGGCTTCGGCGTCGTTCCAGAGACTGTTCATGTCATCTTCCCGCTGATCCGGTTATAGGCCTAAGCGGCGCAGCCAGCGCGCCAATTTCTGCTTCAACCTGCCTAGCCGCGAGCCGAGGAAGACGAGTTTATCCTTGAGAGGCGCAAGTTCCATGGCGGAAGGCACCCGCGCCAACTCCGTCTCGCTCAAACCGGCGAGATCCTCGTCCCTCGGCCCGTAGAACCGGCCGCGATAGCGCACGATGTTACGGCCATGAAAGTGGGCCTCGATCAGTATTGGCGTGTCCCGGAACGCTTCTTCCGTAGTCACCAGCGGCCGCCGCAGCAGTTCATCCGCGTGTAGCGGGTAGTGAAGGTACGCGCCGCCGTCTGACGATGCATAACCGAGCGCGTGCATGAAATCCTGCGGCAACTGCAGGAATTTTTTCATCGCGTTCTCGCCGAACTTCTGCCGGTGCGATCCGATCTGCCCGGCGTTGAAGGTGGCGCTTTCGGGATCGAATACCTGCGCCGCGAACCCATCGGGCTTGCCGGGGACGTGGAGCTTCAATTGCAGCGACCAGATCAGCCGGCGCTGGACCGCGTCATCCCCGCCGCCGCGCGCGCCGACGAGCTCCTCGAACGAGAGCGCCGCCACGTTGGGGAATTCCAGCCAGGGAACGAAGCCCGCCATGCGGTCCCGGAACGACCCGAACAGCCAGGGATCGTCGATCAGCGTGAGCAGCCGTTCCTCGAACGAACGGTTTTGCAGGTAGCCGCCGAAGATCGCGTTGCCGTCCCGGTGATAGTAATTGGCTTCTGAGACCAGGATGTCGAGCGGGTTGCGATAGATGAAGAGAGCCGGGCTCGTCGCAAACGGATGGTGCCGGTTGCCGAACGGGCTGCGACGCACCGTATCGATGAAAAAGTCCGTTGCCCGGGTGTGGGAGTTGGAATGCTCCACGCAGTACCAGTGCCGGGGCTTCGGCCATTCCGGGCACACGATACCCGCGTCGTAACCGAAAGCCCGGGCCAGCGCGTAAAGGAGGTGAGTTCCGGCCTTGGGTATCGAAATCAGGAATAGCGGCCGCCGGTCATAAGCGTGGCTGGTATGGGGCGCCGCCACGATTCCGGTTTCGAGGCCGGCCAGCTTCAACAGCTGCTGCGACAGCGCGCGGGGATCGGTTTCCGTCAGTATGAAGCACGGCGTAGGCTCGCGCTCCGCCGCGCCCGGGGCTTCAAGGCGCGCGTCGCAACCGAGCGACCGCGCGTTGCGGACCACCTCGTCCGCCAGGCTGTTTTGCGGCCAGACGGCGAAGCGGCGATGTCCTTGCGCGTGCAGGTCGCGCAGCAGGTCCCGAAGGGCTTCGGGTTCGGCCGCGAACAAACGGAGCTCAAGCATCGCTCGGATAACGTGCAATAAATTATGATGGGTCGGGTACCTGGCCGGTCACCTGTCACCGCGCTTCGGCGATCGCGTGGCGCACGCTCTCCAGGGTGATGCCGTCGATCACGCCGGGCAGGCGCCGCGCCTCGGGAGACTCGAGCCGCACCGCGCCCAGCGCTTGCGGCAACCCGTAATATACCCCCTTGAAGAACAGGATGTCGTAGCCGTTCAGGCGCTCGACCAGCTGCGGCGTCTCGGCCGCGGCCGGGACCACGGCCCTGCGCAGTCGGCCCAGCGCCCTGCGCGTGAAGGACACGAGGCGCTCGTGCAGCGGGGCCCCGCCGCGCGCCTCGCGTTCGGCTGCGTAAAAAGCCTCCGCGAAGCGCACCGGGTCGCTCGCGCCCAGGCCTTTTTCGTGGCGGCGGAGCAACGCCTGCAGGTGGGGCAGGGCATCGGCCTGCGCAGTGCAGGGGCCCGAAAGATAGTCGCGCAGAAACTCGTTCAGCTCGCGCGTCGCTTTCTCGGCGACGTCCCAGATGGCGCGCTCGAGAGCCTCATCCTTGAAGATCGAGCGCTCGATGGCCGTGTGCTCGCGCCAGCCAGGACGCCGGAACGGGAACTTGTCGGAAACCAGGTTCGATTTGTTGAAGGCGAAAGTGAAGAGATCCGGGTCGAAGCATTCCCGATAGACCTCGTTGCGGCGGATGAAGTCGGTGACGCGCCGCTGAAACGGCGTGTATTGCGACTCATCGAGACGCCCGAATTTTTCGTAGCCGAGCTCGACGGCAATGTCTTCCAGGCCGTGATGCCGCGCGATCTCGAGGTGCTCGTTGACGACCCAGCGTTTCCAGTCGCCGACGATGCCCGCGCCAGTACGGTAGTTGTGCTTGTGCGCCTGCGTCAGGTTCACGTGGTCGAGCTTGGCCCACACGCCGCGCGCGAAATCCTCCGATACGTCCAGGTTGGCCGCCACGGCGAGCCGCCGTATCGTCGCTACCGGGTGCGTGACGAGGTCCTCCCAGCGCATGAGGGTATAGCCGTGACGGTGCTGCAGGAATTCCCGCAGGTGCGGCACCAGGAACCGGACCAATCCCTCGTAGAAATCGAGGTCGGTGAATTTGTAGAGCGCGAGCGCCTCGCGCAGCGCGTGGTTGTCGAGCGCGGGCGGCACGAATTTCTGAATGTACTCGCTCGAGAGCGCGTTGAGCGAGAACACGGCGGAATTGAGTATGCCGATGGGATTGCGCACCGAGGCGTATTTCACGTAATCGCGGTAGCCGGGGTGGGCGAGCCACAATCCCGGGTCGCTGTGCGAGTGCACGATCTCGTCCATGTCGAGAAGCTGGCGTGGGTGCGTGGTGACGAGGGTGAAGTCGCCCATGCCGCGCACGCCGATGTACTTGCGGAAGCATGCGGTCTCGCGGTCATCCTGCTTGAGCCATTTGGGCCCGCCCACGACATAGCGGAAATTGGCGTTGTAGAGAAGGTCGCTGGTAATCCCGCGGCCCGCGAAGGCCTTCACGATGGCGGCGGAGACGTGATCGCCGAGGTTCCGCATCAGCGCGTTCAGCACGCGCTGGCGCAGATCGGGCTTGCCCGGCGCGAGCGGCACGAAATGAATCAGCACGCTGGCGAGCAGCGCGAAGCCGCTGCGCGGCGCGCCGACCACCAATGGCTTGAACGGCGTTGTCATGTAGTGTTGCCGTTAGAAACACTGGACCTGGTTGGCCAATGTTAACATCGGCGATGCCCGCGCCCAGGCTGCCAACATAACGCATTCACAAACGGTAATGGACCTGAGACCCTACAAGCCGAGCGCTGCGCAGATCGAGCGGGCCACCGATCTCGCCTGCCGCGGGTTGCTCTGCTATCAGCCTTTCATCTTTTCGGACCGCCTGCAGACCGGTGCGGGGTTCGAATTTGCGCACGCGAAAGAGTTCGCGGGCCTGGTCTATTGCCCCGATCCGCCGTCGAAATTCCGCGGCCGCAAGGATGTCGAGCGTTTCCTGATCGATCCGGCCCGGTTCGACATGTTCGCGGACTGCAACCAGCGCCTGCGTGTGCTCTACGAGACTTTCATCGATGAAATCGAACGCCGTGTCGGCCCCATAGACCAGCATACGTTTGCCGACGTCGGGTGCTGCTCCGGCTATTTCCCCGTAGCGTTTTCCCGGCGCGGCTCGCCGCTCGCTGTCGGCTACGACCGCGTGGATTACCGGGAGACGTTCAAGCTGCTGAACGGAATCCTCGGTACCAGCGCCCGCTTCGTGCACCAGCCCTACCGCGCGGAGAAGTTCATCCCGCGCGGGCGGTTGCGCTGGCTGAGGGCGCTGCGACACGAGCTGGCGTCGTGGTTCGCTCCGCGCGATCTGGCGCCGGGGCGCGATCGATTCGACGTCGTTGTTTCCATTGCGGTGCTGGTCCATCTTTCCGATCCGCTGCATCACCTCGCTTACCTCGGCGAGCTCGCGCGCAAGGCGATCCTGGTCTGGACCCTGACCTCGGACAAGGAGGATGAGCTCACCATCGAGTACCTGAGCAGCAATCGTTACTACCCAGAAGACAAATTCCCGTATTGCTTCGACGTCATGCGGATTTCTTCGGGGCTGCTGCGTAAATCCCTCGAGCAGATGGGTTTTACCGACATCCACGAAATCCGCAACCGGCCGGACGGGATGCCCGAGGAATGGTTCAAGCTGCACCGTGGTTATCTGGCCATCCGGCCCTGAGAGCCCCTAACTCATGTTGGAGGCTCTAGGCGTCAGTTACCGGCCAACAGCCGTTTGAGCATCCGCCTGAGTATTTGCGCCCCGCCGCGCGCCGCCGGTTCGAGCAGCGTTCCGCGGTAAGCCGGCGCGTAAGCAAACGCCAGGTGGCGCCCATCGCGATGAAAGAAGCGGCCATTGGGTCCCGGCGCGGGGTGTGACAGCAGCGCGAGCGTCATCGTGACCACCGAGTACGGGCTCTCGTCGGAGCCTTGGTTCATCTCGGTGCGCGCCTCGCCCGGCACCAGCACGTTAATCTGAACGTCCTTTTCCGGATAACGCGCGGCGCACTCCGCCGCAAAGGAAGCGCCGAGGCTGTTCACCGCGGCCTTGCTGGCGTTATACGGTCCGAAGCCGGGCGTGAACGCCCAGCCGGCCTCCGACGTCATGAAGACCATCCTGAAGCCAGGCCCTTTCGCCATGAGAGGCAAGGCGGCCTTGCTGACCAGCCATTGACCGGTGACGTTGGTCGCCAGCAGCGCGTTCCACTGCTCGACGCTCAAATCCGCAAGCGGCCAGGGGCTGGAACGTGGCTCGGGCAGCGCAGCGTTGTTGATCACGCCGAACAGAAACTCCGTGTGCCGCCCGATCGCGTCCGCAGCCTGCCGCGTTTGATCGGGATGGGTGATGTCAGCCGGGACGGCTATGCATCGTGACGGGTCTATGCCCAGCGCCGCCGCCTCGGCGCGTGTTTCTTCCAGTTTTTCGCGGCGCCTGCCGGTCAGAAACACCCGGCCCTCCGCCGCAGCAAGCGCAATGGCGATGCAGCGTCCGTAACCGGTACCCGCTCCGATTACCCAGAAACTTCTGCCGCGGATGCGGTCCCAGCGCCCGGCGGGCAGACCGAAGCGATGACTGCGCCAGGCCCGGGGGTCGGGGCGCAGCAAGACTCCGGGCGTCGAATCGCGGCTCATGGGATCCGGCTTCGCTAACCCGGCAGAGCGGCAGCGATCAGCCGGCGCCGCTAGGCGGCAACCTGCTGCTTGCTCTTGGCGCGCTCGAGGATCTCGTTTTCTACGACGTCGCGCGAGACGTCGCGGATGACTCCCGGCAGTTCCATGGCATCTACTTCGGTGAGGTCGATGGTGCCCAGCGCGAGGGGGATGCCGTAGACCCAGCCCTCATAGGAAACGATGTTGTGATCTTCCATGACGCCGAGCTGGACCGGCGTGTTGCTGGTTTCGCCCGCGGGGCCGCTGGCGCGGCTCGCGGCGACCTGGCCGGCGCGCACCGCCGCCTGCTTGCCCGATGCGCGTTCGATCAGGGCAACCACTTCCCTGATGGACCGGCCCTGAAGTACGCCGGGGATGGAGGCGATGTCGCCTTCGTCCCAGTCAACCGGGACGCCGTGGGGAATCCCGTAGAAGCGGCCGTCGAACCTGACCAGGTTGTAGTCGTTGACCGCCCACATCAGCTCGGGCAGCGCATTCCGGGTGACGGAAGAGACGATATGGAAATCCTCTCCCTTGACCGCGACGCCCGCCTGCGCGGAACCATCGCCGAAGAGGCGGGCGAGCGGCTTATTGACGTAAGCATCGATGGCGCCGCGCCAGAGCAGGGAGAGCAGGCGGCCATCCGACCACGTGACCAGGGGGCCGCTCGCCTTTCCGCTGGAAAGGGACTGCGTGCGTATGAGGCGCCTGATCTCCTGGCGGATGGCAGGGGACAGGGCGGCGGCAAGACGGCGCAAGGGCGAGCGCTCTTCGATTACGTTCGGGCGCGGGTCGTCCTGGGGATTGCGATTCACGCCGGGGCGCCTATGCAGCGCGAAGCGGGGGGCGCTGAACGCGTCGTTAAGGGCCTGCCGGCTGACCATGATGTATTCGCCGCGGAACCGCAGGACTGTCGGTTTTTCGGGGAGCGCGCTCAGCGCCGTTTCCCCAAGCACGCTGCCAGCGCGCATATAAGTGCCCGCGGCGCGTTGCTTTTCCTGGGCGTCGTATTGCCCGCGGGTATTGGCCCAATGCGAAGCTTCCTCGATGATCGCGATGACCCCGGCTTCGGTGGCGTGCTTGATGATCCCCGCCATTCTGGACGGGTCGGGGTCGGTCAGGTCCACATGTCCAAGGGCGTGTGGAATCCCGTAGTACCAGCCGTTGTGGAACACCACATCGTGGGTTTCCATCTTGCGCACGTGCTTCGGCGGCTCGCCCGCAACGCCGTGCAGCGGGGGTTCCGCCGCGGGCTTGCCGGCTTCCATGACGCTGCCTTCCCCCGCGGCCTGGATCGGTATGACCTTCCGGCTTTCCACGCGGTCCTCGGATGCCGGCGCGCCCTGGGTGGAAACTTCGAGGGCGACCGCCGGCCCGGGCTGTCCCACCGGCGGGGGCATTTTCCGCCCGCTTCCCGCGCGGTTGGGATCGCGCGCGAGCTTCACGTCCTCGATGACGCGGTTCGCCCACGCCCCGACCGGGAAACCCGCCTCGTGCAACGCCAGCACGATCCGCCCGAACCGCTCCTTGCGGACCTGCGCATCGATGTAGGGATCGGTGCTGTACCACGTGTCGGCGGGCAGCGCGCGCGGGTACTTGGCGTAGAGCTGCTCCCTGGGCTCCCGGAACACGATGTTGTGAGCCTCGGGGTCGATCCAGTAGACGCCGCCGTTCACCATGATCAGGGGATTGATGTTCGCCAGCCGGCCGATGTATTTCTGGTTCCTGAGGATCAGCGCGATGCCTTCCTCGACGTCGGCATCGGTCTCGCCGGGGACCCCGATCACCCAGTTGACCTCGGTAAAGATGCCGGCTTCCCAGCAATCCCTGAGGTTCTGGCAGACCATGTCCACCGTGTAGCCCTTCTTCTGCAGCCGCAGCGTGTTCGCGGAGAAGGCGTCGACGCCGAACCGCAGGGCGACGAAGTTCGCCGCGCGCAGCTTCTCGAAAAAATCCCGGGTGTTCTTCTTGTGGATGCGCAACTGGCCGGTGAGCTTGACCTTGCGCTGGAGGCCGCGGCGTATGATTTCGTCGCAGATCTCCATCACCCGCTCTGGCATGCCATTCAAATCGCTCTCGTTGAACATAAACAGGTGGCAGCCGCGGTCCACCAGCCATTCCAGCTCGTCCACGAAATTTTCCGGCGAGCGGATGCGCCAGTAGAAGCGCTCCGCGCAGAACGTGCAGCGCGACCAGCGGCAGCCGCGGCTCGCGATGATCGGCGTCAGCTGGTAGTCGTTGAAGTTGCGGTAGAGCGCGAGGTCGCACCACTCGTACTTGGGGAACTCGATCTGGTCGAGGTTGTGGACCATGGGCGCCGGGATGTAGCGGTAGTCGGGCGTGTCGAAACGCGACAGCACGCCGGGCTGGTTGCGCGGCCGCTCGCCGCTGGCCAGGGCTTCGAGCAGGGGACCGACGGTGAGGTCCGCCTCCCCGATGCACATGTAATCGCATTCCGGGAATGCCCGCAGCCCGATGTCGGCGTTGTAACAGCTGAAACCGCCAGCGAGGATCACGGTATCGGGCAGCCGCGCCTTGACTCCGCGCACGATTTCCCGGGAGATCGATTCGTTGCACTGCTGGATGGAGAGGCCGAGGATTTTCGGCCGCGCCTCGATGAGGCCCGAGACCGCTTCGTCGATCAGCGGCCGGAAGAATTCGAGGATCTCGTTGGTGCCGCCACCGGTCTCGACGCTGCCTTTTCTCATCGACCACACGTCGTAATGCTCGGCCTGCCAGGGATCCTCCGGCAGCACTCTGCCGCTCGGCAGCACGACGCGCCCGCCCATGTCGTAGAGCCGGTGCATGTGGAAGCGGTGGTAGGCGACGATATCGAGATCGAAGATCTGGTACGTGGCCGCCGTTTTCTTGAGCGCGTTGTGGACGTACGCGAGCCCGTTCGGCATGAGGGCCAGGTTGCGGGATGGGCAGTCGATGAGGATCAGGTCGAGGCCCGGCTTGAAGCGGATCTCCGGCAGCTCGACCGGGTAGATATTGCGCGGCAGCGGCGTCCAGCCCCGCCCGGGAATGATTTCCGGCGCGATTTCCGCCAGCACGGTGGGCTCTATGACCTTGATCGTCGGGGGCACGCGCTTGCGCATCTGCATGCGCTTGACCGTCAGGGTTTCGCACAGGAACACGTTCTGCGCGCCGGCCGGCAATGCTTCCGGCGCTGCCGCGACGGCGGCGCGAGCTTTCAGTTCCGGGACGTGCTCGAGCAGGTGGTCGAGCAAGGGCCCCGCGCCGCAGAGGACGAGGCCGGGCAGGGTGTGCAGATGAGCGCCGAGCGCCCGCAGGCACCCGATGTCTTCGGGGCCGCTATCGAAGCGGAAACATTGGTGCGGGCTGAACGTGACCCGGGTGCCCTCGACCCGGGCCGCGGCGCGGCCTTTCTTCAGATTCAGGATGACGGCGGTTTCGCTCATGGGCGGTGTGCGTTGTGCATGAGTTCAATTCTTGAGGGTGGGCCGGGGATTGTCAAGGCAATGTGCAGACTAACTCATTGGAGAAACGACACTTTTTCACATCCAGCTATCTGGTATCGCGCGCCTTGCGGACACTTACTTAGGCCGGTTCTGAATCTCGTTGAGCGCCGCGATGATCGCAGCCGCGTCCCAGCCGACCACGACGTCGCAGAGGGCCCTGACCTCGTCGGGCACCGTCACTGCGCCCAGCGCCGGCACCCCGATGATCGGCTTGCCGAGGCGGCGGGCCAGTTCCACCTCGAAGTCCAGCCAGCGGCGCGCACTCTTGATGGCGTAAACCCCGGACAGCAGGATCACGCCGTGCACGGGAATGATCTGGGTTTCCAGGAAATCCCGGATGAAACGTCCGCCCACCTCGGAATTGGGGTCCATCGCGGGGTCGTGCCAGGGCAAGCTGAAGTTGCGCCACGCGAGGCCGGGCAGCTGATCGAGCATCCCGGACAACCGGGTCCAGTCATCGTGGTAGCGCCAAGCATGCGTGATGAACAGATCGTACATTTTCCTGGCTGTCATGAGGGCGCCTGAGAGGGGTGAAGGTCGATCGGGCGGTCCGGATCAGAGAACGCGGCGTGCAATCGAGCGCGCCAGAAACCACAGGAACAGCCGCAGCCGCCAGGCCGCGGGCAGTTCACGGTCGAGCAGGCTGATCTGGAGCAGGCGCGGCGCCGTGCTGGCCGTCGCGGGCGGTCGCGCCGCCGCTTCGCCCTCGATCGTGGCCAGCAGCCGCGCAGCCGCCTCGCTGCGCTCCTCGCGCAGGCGCTGAAACGTGTCGTCGTCGCCGAAGCGGTCGCGCTTGCCGTAGATCTCGTCGAAATCGCCCTTGCCCGTGCGGTAGTGCAAATGCTCGAAGACGATGTCCTCGAGATAGATGAGCCTGGAATGACCCCGGTGCTCCAGCCGCTTGAAGATGTCGAGCAGGTGGTAGTCGATAAAAGCGCCCCGGTATTCCCGGGGGAAGGGCCGGCCCAGCGTTTCGCATGCCTTGCGCGAGAGTATGGGAAAAGCGCTGAGACCGCGTCCCTTGAAGAGATCGTTGGGGTAGGCGAGGTAGACGCCGTCCTGCATGGCGGCGTGCATTTCCCGCAGCTTGCGGTCCCAGCCCCGCGTTTGTATGACGACATCGTCGTTGCCCAGCACCACGATTTCGCCGCGGGATTGCTCGAAGCACTTCGTGTTGTAGTCGCCCATCGAGACACGGGGGCCGATGAGGGTGCGGACCTCAAGGCCTTCCACCTGAAACCCGTGGCTCATCGGATCGTCCGCATCCACATAGAGGATCACTTCAACCAGGTCGGGCCGTTCGCTGCGCGCGAGCACGCTTTCCAGGAACCGGCGGAGCAGTTCGGGCCGTCCCCGCGTTGGCAGCAGCAGCGAGATGCGGGTGTTTGCCGCCCGTGTCTGAAAATTTCCGCGGCCCGCAGCGCGTTCCCGGTACCGCGCGGCCACGTCTTGCGCCGGCCCGGCGTCGACCACGCTGCCGAAGTCGAGACAAACGGCGTCGTCGCAGATCTCGGCGACTTCTCCCATGTCGTGGGAGACGAGGACCAGCGTGCCGCCATTTTTCCTGAACTCTCGCAGCGCGCCGAGGCACTTGCGCTGGAAGCGCGCGTCGCCCACCGTGAGAACTTCATCGATCAACAGGATGTCGGCCAGCGAGTTGATGATGATGGAAAAACGCAGCCGGGCGATCATGCCGGCGGAATACCTGCGCAACGGCCGGTCCAGGACGCCTTCCATTTCGGAGAATTCGGCGATGCGGTCGAAGCGGCCGCGGATCTCCCGCAAGGTCATGCCGAGGCTGGAACCGTAGAGGAAGATGTTCTCGCGGCCGGTCAAGTGGCCCTGGAACCCCGCCCCCAGCTCGAGCAGCGAAGCGACGCGCCCGTTAAGACTTATCCGCCCGCGGTCCGCCTGCACGGCACCGAGCAGGATCGAGAGCAGCGTCGTCTTGCCGCTGCCGTTCGCCCCGATTACGCCAAGCGCGCGCCCGCGGGTCACGCTCAGGTTGACGCCGCTCAATGCCCACTGACGCGCGAAGCGCGTATCGCGCGGCGAGCCGCCCGGCATCAGGAGGCTCCTCAACCCGGTGGGCCGGCGGACGCGGTACGATTTCCAGAGATCCTCGCAGACGACCGCGCGAGTCATACCACCTCGCTGATTCGCGGCGCGAGCTTGCGGTAGAGCAGCCAGGCAATGGCGCCGCTCGCAGCGGAGAAGGCGGCGACGTAGGCGATGCGCGCAGTATCCAGCGTGCCCTCCACGAAGACCGCGCGCCACGACTGCATCAATGCATGCAGCGGGCTCAGCTCGAAGTACTGATGGAGGGGCTCCGGCACCATGGAGATCGGATACACCATCGGGGTGGCGAAGAACAGCACCGGAAAGACGATGCCGAGCAAATATTCGACGTCGCGGATGTAGGCGTTTGCCAGAGCGCAGGCGAGCGCGAGCGGATAGACGAATGCCGCCTGCACGATCAGCATCAGGGGGATCTGCCAGAGCCATGACGGGTTCAATGCGTAACCGCCTGCCAGCACGACCCAGGCGATGACGACGGGCAGGGCGAAGACAAAATGGGCCATCTCCTGCATCACGTTGCTCAAGGGCAGAATCGAATGCGTCAGGCCCATTTCCTTGACGAGGGGCGCATTGACGACGAAGCTGCGCGCGGCGCTCAACACGCCCACGCTCAACCACGTCCATGGGAACAGGCCGGCGATGAGATAGACCGAGTAATTGTCCATCTCCAGCCGCATGATGATCTTGAAGACGATCCAGTAGACGAACGCGAGCGCAAACGGGGTGCTGACCGCCCACACGTAACCCAGGAACCGGCCCTTGTAGCGCGCTTTCAGTTCCATGCGCGTGAGCAGGTAAAGAAACTCGATCCGCTGCAGCGAGCTCCGCTCAACGGTTGCCACGGGCGCCTCTCCTGTCCGGCATGACGGTTATGGATTGCATGTCGATATCAATCGGAAATCCGCCCGTTCGGGACCGCGGGTTCACGGCCTGGCCGGCAGCGGCACCGCCATCCGGCTGGTGTAGCCTGCAATCACGCGGTCGATGGGTCCTGCATCCACGACGTGGCCGAGGTCGAGGCACACCCCCTCGTCGCAGACCTCGGCCAGCTCCTTCATGTTGTGCGAAACGATGATCAACGTGCCGTTGCGCTTCTTGAATTCGTGCAGGCGGTCGCGGCATTTCTCCTGGAATCGCGCATCGCCGACCGCCAGCACTTCGTCGATCAGGAGCACGTCGGCCGGCGACTGGATGATGATGGAAAATCCCAGACGGGCGATCATTCCCGCCGAATAGGTCCGCAACGGAGTTTCGATGGCGCTCTCGAGCTCCGAGAACTCGACGATGGCATCGATCCGTTCCCGGATTTCCCGCAGGGTCATGCCGAGAATCGAGCCGAAGAGGAACATATTCTCGCGCCCGGTAAGATCGGGATGAAAACCCGCCCCGAGCTCGAGCAGCGACGCCACCCGTCCGCCCACTTCCACGCGCCCGCGGTCGGCCGACACCGTCCCGAGCAGGATGGAGAGCAGGGTGGACTTACCGCTGCCGTTGTGGCCCACGACGCCAAAGGCCTGGCCTTTCGCCACGCGGAAGCTGACGTCGTTCAGCGCCCACTGGCGGGAGAAGCGCGTATCGTGCGGCACTTCCACGCCGACGAGCAGGTTCTTCAGCCCGACCCGCCGGTAAGTTTGGTAGGACTTCCAGAGATTCTCGCACGCGACCACGTGACTCATATCAGCTCACTGATGCGCGGCGCGAGCTTGCGATACAACCACCAGGCAACCGCTCCCATCACGGCCGCGAACGCAGCCGCATAAGCCATGTGGACGGGATCCAGCGCGCCCTGCAGGAACACCGAGCGCCAGGACTGCATCAGCGCGTAGAACGGGTTCAGCTCGAAGTAATGGCGATAGGCTTCGGGCACCATGGTGATGGGGTAGACCATCGGCGTGGCGAAAAACAGCAGCGTGAATCCGATGCCGACGAGATGCTCGACGTCATGGACGTAAACGTTCGCGACCGCCAGCGACAGGGCGAGCGGGTAGATGAAAGCGATCTGCAGAGCGAGCAGCAGTGGAACCTGCCAGAGCCAGGAAACGCTCAGCTTGTGGTCGCCGGCAAAGTAGAGAAAGGCGATGATCACCGGGAGCGCGAAGGCAAAATGCGCCATCTCCTGGACCACGTTGCTCAAGGGCAGGATGGAGCGCGGCAGGTTCACCTTCTTGACCAGCGGCGGGTTGGCGACCAGGCTGCGGGTGCCGGTGGACACGGCGGCGCTCAGCCAGATCCAGGGGAACATGCCGGTGATCAGGTAGAGCGAGTAGTTGTCCATCTCCACCCGCATGATGAACTTGAAGGCGATCCAGTAGACGAACGCGAAGGCCAAAGGATTGGCGAGGGCCCACAGGTAACCGAGGAACCGGCTCTTGTAGCGCACCTTCAGCTCTTTTCGCACCAGCAGGTACAGCAGTTCGCAGGTCTGGCGGAAACTTCGTTTAGCCATTGCCAAAATCGCGCCTCGGTAAGGAAGATTGAACGTAATCGGGTTCAGACGACGGAAAAAATCCGCTCCAGGTGCAGCCGTGCTACGGACGGGTAGCAGCAGTAATACAGGCTGCGGGCCAGGACCAGCCGTTCCGGCTGGCCGCGACCGGCGCTTTCGGCGACGATGTGCGCGACCTGGTCGCCCGACTCCGCTAACTCGAGACGTATCGGCGGTATTGCACCCACTGCCCGCAGCAACTTCAGGTAAACCTCGGTCCTGCGGTCGCCGACCACGACTTTCGCCGGCGTTCCGTTGTCTCTAGCGGTGGAGCGGCGCAGGTGCTGGAGGTTGGGTACGAGGTTGGCGAGTGCGTCCACGATGGCTTCGCTCTCGACCGAGAACTGGGCCAGCCGCTGCCTGAGACGCGCGCCGAATGCCGGCAACGGGCCGGCACGGCCCTGGCCTTCCGCCCCGGACTGCAGCAGGCCGAGTTTCCTGCGCTTGAGGTAATGGCCGATCTGCCAGAGGGAGACGAAGACTCTGGCGATGCCGATCATGAGCGCCGTCCAGAGGGAGGTCTCGGCGTCGATGCGGGCGCGAACCGCGGCGAGCGAGGTTGCTTCGGTGTAGCGGTAATAAGCCACTGCCTGCCGGCCACGATGCGGCTCGATCGTGAGGTGGCCGTAGAAGCATTCACGGTCCTTGTACAACGAGTATCCCTTGTGATAGCCGACGTGCAGGTCATGCTCGTCGAAGCGCGGGACGCGCGAGCGGGTTTCCAGTTGCGCGCGCCGCCATTCCGCAGGGCCCTCGGGACGGACGATGCGGTCCAACAGCGCATCGGTCGGCGTATCCGGATGCTCGCGCAGCTTCAATATCGCCGGGTTCTCGAGCAGCGGCCGCACGCGCCGCGAACTCAAGGCGGCGAGCGAGGTCGTGGACACGTGGCGCCCGTCGTGCGGGCCGAGGTAGTTATCCACACCCGCCTGCCCCGGGTGCCAGGTGTGGTACATGAATTCGGTCGGGTGCCAGAGCTCTTTCTTGCCGCTGTTCACCAGCCGGAAGGTCATGTCGTACGGGCCGCAGATATGGCCGACGAAGTCCACGTGCTCGTCGGCCCCGCCGATGGCGATGAGGTCGCCTCGGCGCGCGCACATGCAGGCGCCGTAGTTGCGAGTATGGATGGGGTCCTTGGAGTCGAGTATGCCGGCGGTCTTGCCGCCAGCATTGTTGATGCAACCCTCGCCCTCGACCGCGTCGAAACCGGGGTAGTTGAATGGATAGAAGTCTCTGCGGTTGTTGCGGAACTGGTCGAGATGAAGCACGAGGTCGGGGTCGCGCTCGAACGCCTCCGTGATGGCGCGGATGAAGCCCGGCTTCACCATGGCGTCGGAATCGCAGATCACGAGAATCTCGCCGCGCGCGAGCGTGATGCCGGCGTTGTACATCACGTGCTTGTGGTAGTAGCAGTCCTCCGGCATTTCCAGCAGCAGCCAGGTGTCCACTTCGGACTGGAATTTCCGGATTGCATCCGACACCCGCGAATAGTACTCGATGATAAGGACCTCGAAGGTGTCGCGCGGCACGTCCTGCTGGTCGAGGTAATGCAGCAGGTGGAAGCTTTCCCGCACGCTCCAGTCGAGCAGGACCAGGCTTACCTTCGGGTTCGGGCGCGCGCTGCGCTTGAGGAGTTTCACGGGGGCCGTTAGGCGTTAGGCGTGAGGCGGAGCGACCGGCAGGGCAACTCTGCACATAGGGTATCTACGAATCACGATTCACGAATCACGATTCACGGTATTCAGACATTGCCGTAACGCGTGTTGCGGATCATGGTGAAGCCCTTGATCAGCTCGCGGATGCCGGCGCGGAGCGTGACCTGGGGCTGGTATCCCGTTGCCTCGATCTTGGCGTTGGACACGATGTAATTGCGCTGGTCCGGATCCTTGCCGATCGGGGCCTCGATAAAGGTGAACTCGGGAACTTCCTTCTGGATGGCCTGGCACAGCTCCTTCTTGGAGACGTTGGCGTCCGACAGGCCCACGTTGAAGATCTGGCCGTTGGTCTTCTCGTAGTGGTCGATGCCGTGCAGGAAGACGCGCGCGATGTCGCGCACGTGGATGTAGTTGCGCTTGAAGCTGGCCTCGAACAGCACCACGAAGCGGTCGTGCACCGCGCGGTAGGTGAAGTCGTTCACCAGGAGGTCGATGCGCATGCGCGGCGACATGCCGAACACGGTGGCGAGCCGGAAGCTGGTCGCGTTCGGGTGCTGCATCAGCTCTTTCTCCACCCTGACCTTCTCGATCGCGTAGAGCGACATCGGGCGCAGCGGCGAGTCCTCGGTGCAGAAATTGTTTGCGTCGCCGGTGCCGTAGGCGCTGTTGGTGGTCGGCATCAGGATGCGCTGGCGCGGGCTCGCGTGCTTTAGCATCATCACGATCGCGTCGTGATTGGTGCTGCTGGCGCCGACCGGGTCGCGCGCGCACAGCGGCGCGCCGACGTAGGCCGCGAGCGGAATGATGACGTCGGCCTTCTTCAGCAGCGGCAGCACGGCGTCCTCGCTGCGCACGTCACCGCGCACCACCTCGAAGCCGGGGTGGTGGCAGACGTGCGCCAGGCTGTTCTGGCCGTACATGAAATTGTCGAGGACAGTGACCTGGTGCCCGGCCGCAAGCAGCTCAGGCACCAGCGTCGAGCCGAGATAGCCGGCGCCGCCGGTCACCAGTATTTGATAGCCCATTGCTTGTCCTAGTGATTGAGTGATTAAGTGATTAAGTGATTCGGTCGCGCAGCAGTCACTCAATTACTAAATTACCCAATCACTTAATTACTTGATTACCGCCCGCGCTCACTGCCCGCCAGTGAGCACGGCGCCAGCGCGGGCGTAATCCTCCGGGACGCCGATATCGAGAAAGCGGCCCGGGCATTCCAGGCCGAACATTCTTTTGCCGGTGCGCAGCGCCGACGGGAGTATATCCTCCTCGAGCGACACCCGTGAGTGAGGCTCCCACAGTTCACCCTCGAGAACGCCGCGCTCCATGAGATAAACGCCGCCGTTGGCAGGCCCGCCTTTTTCACCTTCGGTGAACGAGAGCACTTCGCCCGACGCCCCGATTCTCAGCCCCGTGTAGCGCCCCTGCTGTTGGGAACGGAAAAGGGAGAACGTGATGTCCGCCTGGTGCCCGGTGTGAAACTCGCGCAGCTTGCCGAGCGCCACCTCGAAATAAGTGTCGCCGTTCAGGACCAGGAACGGGCCGGGCGCGGCGAGCGAGCCGGCCGCCAGCAGCAGGCCGCCGCCGGTGCCGAGCGGCTGGTTCTCGACCGCGTAGTCGACGTCCGCGCCCTGAAACCCGGCGCCGAAGTGGCCCGAAATCGATTCGTGCTTGTAGCCCACGGAGAGGATGAAGCGCGTCACGCCCTGTCCGGCCCAGTACTCGAGCAGGTGCTCGAGAAAAGGGCGCCCGTTGACCGGCGCCATCGGCTTGGGCAGATCGGGCACCGCGGCGCGGAGCCGGGTGCCGAGTCCGCCCGCCAGGATGATCGCTTCCACTTTGAGTCCGGAATACTAAGACAATGAAACCGCAGATAAACGCAGATAAACGCAGATACGCGCATCGATTACAGGGAAAAGCGTTCTTCTTTGGTCCTGGATTGTCATCGGCGTCAATCGGCGTTTATCGGCGGCAAATTTGTTCTTCATCAGGCTGCCCGTCATCGGGCAGCCTCGTCGAGTACTTCCCGCAGCCGAGAGAGTTGCGGCGTGAGGTCCTGGGGATGGTTGCCGACGAAAAAGCCGCGGTCGTGCGCGATATCGGCGTTGACGATCTTGCCGACACAGTCGTAGTCGAAGTAGCGGATCACGTCGTGGCGCAGGAAGTTGCCGCCGGTGATGATGCGGTAGCCGATATCGGCATCTTTCAGAGCGGTCATGACTCTGCGCCGGTCGATGGCGAGTTTCGGGTTGAGGATGATCGTGAAGCAGAACCACGAAGATGCGCCGTTTTCGCGCTGGATGATGAAGCGCTCGTCGTGCGCGAAGAGGCGCTGGAACAGCCCCGCATTACGCCGGCGCACCGCGACCATCGCATCGAGCTTCTTCAGCTGCTCGAGCCCGATGGCGCCGGAGAGCTCGAGGGGGCGCGCGTTGTAGCCGGGCAGGATGAAGCGGTAGGCTTCGAAAAAATCCTCCTCGCGCTTTTCGTACAAGCCCGAGTCCGCCGGCAGGTCGCGGGTCCAGCCGTGCGCCCGCATCGACCTGGCAACGTGATAGAGGGGGGTGTTGTCGGTGACGATGACCCCGCCTTCCATGGTGGAGATGTGATGCGAGAAAAAGGTGCTGAAGGTGCCGAGGTCCCCGAAAGTGCCGCACGGCTTGCCGTTGAGGTTAGCGCCCATCGACTCGCAGTTGTCCTCGAACAGGATCAAGCCGTGACGGTCGCAGAACGCGCGCATCCGGTCGAGCGCGCACGGATTGCCGAGGATGCTGACCGCCACCACCATGCGGGTGCGCGGCGTGAGCGCTTCCTCGAGGCGCGCGACGTCCATGTTGAGCGTGTCGAGCTCGACATCGAGAAAGCGCAGGCGCAGCCCGTACTGCTGCAGGGGATAGTAGGTGGTCGCCCAGGAAATCGCCGGCACGATCACCTCGTCGCCGCGCTGTAGCGGGCGTTTCCCGGCATGGAACAGCGCGCCGACCCCGACCAGGTTGGCGGTCGAGCCGGAGCTCACCATGAGCGCGTGCTTGACGCCAAACTTCGCGGCAAACGCTTCCTCGAAGCGCTGCACGTTTTCGCCCATGGTGAAGCGGCCGGAGTCGATCACGCGCTGCATGGCGGCGATCTCTTCGGGACCCCAGGAGCTGCTGGCCAGGTCGAAAAACATCAGTGAATCGTGAATCGTGAATCGTGAATGGAAAAAACGCTCGATTGCTGCAAGGTATCCCCCGTTACTGACGATTTACTATTTACGATTGACGAATTACGGTTTCATTTACTGCACATCTCGCGGATGACCCGCGAGATGTGCTCGACGTCCGGGTAGTAGAACTGCTCCAGCGTGTAGCCGGCGGGCGTTGGGATGTCGGGGAGCCCGATGCGGCGCACCGGCGCGCGCAGGTGCTTGAACCATTTCTCGGCGGCGAGGCAGCCCAGCTCGGCGCAGACGCCGCCGGTCGACCAGGCCGTATCCACCGCGAGGAGCCGCCCGGTCTTACTCACGGATTCCTCGACGATGGCCTCGTCCAGCGGCTTCAGCGTCCGCAGGTCGATGACTTCCGCCTCGATGCCGTCCGCGGCGAGCTGGTTCGCCGCCTGCAGCGCGAGCTCGAGCGTGTGCGAGGCGCCGGCGATGGTGAGATCGGTCCCGCGGCGGCGGTAGATGCCCTTGCCGAGCGGCACGGTGTAGAAGCCTTCGGGGACGATGCCGTCCTTGCGCATGAGCCAGCGGTGCTCGAAGATGAGGACGGGATTGTTGTCCTGGATCGCCGCGAGCATCAGGCCCTTGGCGTCGAACGGCGTCGACGGCATCACGATCTTCAGGCCCGGCACGCCGAGCAGCATGCCCTGGATCGCCTGCGAGTGCTGCGCGCCCGAGCCCCAGCCGCGGCCGATCGCCGCCCATACCACCAGCGGCACGCTGGTCGCGCCGTTGTCCATGAAATGCATCTTGGCGGCGTGCGTCACCAGCTGGTTCATCGCGAGCAGGATGAAGTCGGGCCGGTTGTGCATGAACACCGGGCGCATGCCGTTCATCGCCGCGCCGGTCGACACCCCCATCATGCCCTCCTCGGACAGCGGCGTGTCGAATACGCGCTCCGCGCCGAATTGCTGCTGCAGGCCCCGCGTGGAGCCGAACATCGCGCTCGGATCGTCCACGCCCTGGCCCAGCACGAACACCGAAGGATCGTGCTTCAACGCGATGGCGAGCGCTTCGTTGATCGCCTGCGCGTAGCCCAGCACCCGCCCTTCAGCCGGGTTCGGCGCCTCGTAGACCAGCCGGCTGATCAGGCCTTCATCCCAGGGCATTGAACACCAATGATGAATGATGAGTGAAACATCGTTTCAGCTGGCGTAGACGTTGCGGTAGAGATCGGCTTCGACCGGGTTGGGGCTGTTCATCGCGTGCTCGAACGCTTTGATCATCTCGTCCTGGATTTCGCGTTCCATCTGCTTGCGGGCCTGGTCGTCGATCAACCCCGCGGCGGCGAGGAACTCATGGTAGGTCTTGATCGGGCAGTACGGCTCCCACGCGTCCCGCTCCGCGATGTCCCGGTAGCCGGTCTTGCTGTCGTCGCCGGCGCCGCCGTGGGCGCGGAAGCGGTAGACCGGCGCCTCGATGAAGGTCGGGCCGCCGCCTTCGCGCGCGCGTTTCACCGCCGTCTTCGCCGCCTCAAACACCGCGAGCACGTTGGTGCCGTCCACGAGCACGCTCGCCAGGCCGTAAGTGGCGGCCCATTTCCAGATGGAGCGGCCGGGATGCTGGCGCGTGGTAAGAGGGGATTGCACCGAATAGAAGTTGTTCTCGCAGAAATAAATCATCGGCAACTGTTTCAGCGCGGCAAAATTGAGGCTCTCCGAGGTGACGCCTTCCTCCGCGGCCGCTTCGCCAAGAAACACCACGCTCACCCGGTCCACGCCCTGCATCTTCGCGGCCAGCGCCGCGCCGGTCGCGATGGGGATCGCGCCGCCCACGATCGCGGAGGTGCCGGCCATGCCCACTTGCTTGTCGATGAGATGCATCGAGCCGCCGCGCGAGCCGGCGCAGCCGTTTTCGCGGCAGAACATCTCGGAGAGCATGGCCTTGAGATCGCCGCCCTTGGCGAGGTAGTTGCCGTGGGTGCGGTGGCTGCTGTAGAGAAGGTCCGCGTCGGTGAGCGCAGCGCAACAGCCGACCGAAGTCGCTTCCTGGCCGATCACAAGATGGATCGGCGTCTTCATCTGGTCCTCGTGATAGCGCTTCTCGATCTCCTCCTCGATGATGCGGATGCGCAGCATTGAGCGGTAGAGCCGGAGCAGGAACTCGGGGCGGTAATTGCCGGCGCGGCCCGCCCAGTCCTTGAATCCCGTCCCTTCGTATTTATATTTCACAGCCATCCAGGAGCACCTCAACCCAGGAAATGGGGAATAGGAAATGGGAAATGGGAACCCCTATGCTGGAAAACGTCGCTCTTACCATTCACCATTCACCATTCATCATTCATCATTCATCATTCATCGGGCCTCTCAGAGGCCCGATGGCTGGTAGAGCACGACCCGGCTGCCGGCGGTCTCGAAGCGGAACGGGACATGGACCAGGCGGGAGAGTTTTTCCCGGATTTCCTTCTGCTGCTCCGGCCTCACGAACAGCAGGAAAAACCCGCCCCCGCCCGCGCCCAGCAGTTTGCCGCCGATCGCCCCCATCTTGCGTGCCGCAGCGTAGAGCTCGTCGATTTCGGAGGTGGACACCTTGTCGGAGAGCTGGCGCTTGTACATCCAGCTCTCGTGCAGGAGCTTGCCGAACTCCTCGACCGAGGCCGTTCTCGACTGCAGCACGGCAATCGCCTGGTCCACCAGGCCCTGCATCAGCTTCAGTTCCTTCTCGCGCTTGTCCATGTTGTCGATCTTGGACTTGGCGACCTCGGAGGCGATGCGGGAGAGGCCGGTGAAGCACAGCATGAGGTGGCTTTGCAGCACGGCCAGCCGCTCGATCGGCAGGACGATGGGCGAGACATCGAACGAGCCGTCGCGCCGGAACTCGATGCGGTTCAACCCGCCAAACGCGGCGGAGATCTGGTCCTGCGAGCCCACGTTCTCGCGGATGACCTGCTGCTCGATGTGGATGGCCTGGCTCGCCAGCTCATCCTTCGAGATGTACTTGCCCCGCAACGCCATGATGGCGTTGATGAGCCCGACGGTGAACGACGAGCTGGAGCCGAGGCCGGAGCGCGCGGGCAGATCGCCGTCGTGGTGGATCTCCAGGCCGTCCTTGCATTCGAGCACGTCGAGCACGGCTCTTGCAGCCGGGTGCTGGATCTCGGCGATGTCCCTGACGTTCTCGATCCGGGAATAGACGATGCGGTACTTGTGATCGAAAAACTGCGGCAGGTAGCGGCAGCTGATGTAGCAATACTTGTCGATCGAGGTGGCGAGCACCACGCCGCCGTTGCGCTGGAACCACGCCGGGTAGTCGGTTCCTCCGCCGAAGAACGAGACGCGGAAGGGGGTGCGGGTGATGATCACTGTTGAACCGTGTGATTAAGTGATTAAGTGACTGAGTGATTGCGCAAGTAAGAGCCCCCTCTCCTCGTGTGCGGGGAGAGGGTTGGGGTGAGGGGAATCACTTAGTCTCCTAGTCACTCAATTACCATCGGGCTAGAGCGCCGCCACTGGCTTAATCGTGACGCCCGCCTCGAGGAGCTTGCGGCGCAGGCGGATTTTGGTCATGTCCTGCAGGTGGCTCACGACGTCCTCTCCGAACTTGCGTCGTACCAGAGCAAGGTAGCTCTCGTCGGTGAAATAGCGGTGAAACGCGTCGTCGCGGAACTGCAGCACTTCTGCGCTCGTCAGCGTGTCGGTGCGCAGCGGCAGCGATTCATAGCTGTGCTGGGAGTAGCCGATCCAGGAATCCGGAAGCTGCCAGCGTTTTTCCACGGCCAGGCCGTAGAGCTTGGAGCCGGGGTAGGCTTGCGCGCAATAGAAGTTCGCGAACTCGCAGTTCGCTTCCAGCGCGAGATCGAGCGTCTCCTGCATGGAGGCGTGGGTGTCGTCGGGCAGGCCGAAGATGTAATTGCCGATGACGTTGATGCCCGCGTCCTGGATCTTTTTCACCACCTTCAAGATCTCAGTCGAGCCGAAGCGGCCCTTCTCGACGCCGTCGCGCACGTGCTTGCTGCCGGACTCGATGCCCAGCGCGAGCCAGCGGAAGCCGGCGCGGGCGAGCTTGTCGAGAAACTCGTCCTTGACGGTGTCCACGCGGGCGTAGGCCCAGATATTCAGTTTGTGCCCGCGCTCTATGATGCGGTCGCAGATGCCGAGCACGTGGTTGCGGTTCAGCACGAACATCTCGTCGACGAACTTGATGTTCTTCACGCCGAACTGGTTCACCAGCAGGTCGATTTCCTTGATTACGGTCTCGGGCGACCACAGGCGGTAGGACGGCTTGCCAAACGGCGCGTTGATGCAACAGAACGTACATTTGTAGGGACACCCGAGCGAGGTGTGGATCGACACATAAGGAGAGCGCTCGCCGATGTGCTCAAAAGCGTGCCAGTTGTGGGCGCGGTACTGCTTCATCGGCAGCAGGTCCCACGCGACGCCCGGCATGTTGCCGTCGAGATCATCCATCAATTCCGACGGGGCGTTGGAACGGATCGCCTTGCCGTCGCGATACCACAGGCTCGGTATCT
This sequence comes from uncultured Streptomycetaceae bacterium, assembly GCA_964521405.1. Taxonomy (GTDB): domain Bacteria; phylum Pseudomonadota; class Gammaproteobacteria; order Burkholderiales; family SG8-41; genus SG8-41. Next base: position 42,002 of record CAZFRR010000055.1, read on the forward strand.
TCGAGAAATCGGTGACACGGGATTTCAGCGCCTGCGCGGTCATGAGGATCGTCTCCGGTCCTTCGCGGTCGCAGACGAAATCGATTTTCTCCTCGAGCAGCGTGCGCTCGGGCAGCGCGGCGGGATGCGTGCCGGTCATCATGATGCGAAAGTCCCCGCGCAGCGCCTTGATGGCCGAGCAGGTCTCGCCGGCGGCGGTCATGTTTTGCGTGGAGGCCGAGGGCTGGAACCCGTACACCACCATCACGATCAGCGCCGGCTCGAAATTGTCGCGGATGGTTTCGGCGACGCCGGCGGGGCTCAGGTTGAGCGCAGGCGCATCCACGATTTGCACGGAGAGGCCGCGCTGCCGCAGGTAAGTCGCGAACAGTCCGGCCAGCGACGGCGGTTCGATCGCCGAATAGCGGTCCCCGAGCTGCTGGTAGACGGCGGCGCGGCTGCCGGGGTTGACCAGCAGCACATCGAGGGATTGCTTCGATCCGGCCATTGTTGTTGTCCCTGCCGCAAGAAGAGATTGGCATTCGCGCCCGGTCAGGGCGGATTACCAAAAACTCAATTCTCTCATAATGATAGTAGCGAATTGGAGGGTATTGCGTCACGCTCCGTCGCGGCGTCACGCCACTGCGAGCCGACCAGCGGCGCGCCTGACCGGGCCGGCGGTCGGCCGCGCTTATGTCTTCCCGCTTTCATGTTTGCCGGGTGAACCGGATCCGAGTCCGGCATAGAGCACGCCGGTGAGCCAGGCGTAGAGCAAGCCCTCGGTGTGGTCGAGCAGCATGGAATTGAACAGGCAGCCGACGATCATCGCCAGCACCAGGCCGCGCGCCAGCCGTGACTCGAACGCCGGCAGCCGCGCAGCGAGCCGCCATTGCATAAAGAAGAGACAGAGCAGGGCGGCAAGCCCCGCCAGCCCGGTCTGCACAGCGATCAACAGGTACTCGTTGTGTGGGTTGCGAGTGGTCTTGATCTTGACCTGCGCGTCCTTCGTGCGCTCGGCATACACCATGGGAAACCCGCCGGTGCCGGCTCCCAGCAGCGGGCGGTCGCGCACGATGGCGAGGCTCGTGCTGTAGAGCTCGAGCCGGACGCCGACCGAGGAGTCATCCCGGACCTTGCCGGCTTGCCACTCCGTGTACTCCGGCAAGATCTTGTCGAGCCGCGAGCGGAAGGGAGCGGAGGCCGTGGAGAGCACAGCCACGGCGAAAACCGCGGCAGCCAGCGCGGCGGCCAGGCCGCGCCAGCCTTTCCAGAGGTAACCGCCGTACAGGGCGAAAAGCCCGAGCATCAGCAGACCCGTGAGCCCGTCCACCAGGAACATGGCGTTGGCGGCGGCGAGCAGCGACAGCGAGAGCCATACCCACCGCCAGACCGTTGCCGTGGCGCGCGCGGCGAGATTGGCATAGAGGAATGCCGCGAACGCCATGAGGATGTTGTGCGTAAGCTTGTACTTGAAGGCGAGCGGGTGAATCATGTCGGACACGATCGGCCTGCGTTGCGGCAGCACGCCGAGCTTGACGAGGTAGGAAATCGCAAGAATCAACGCCAGTCCCGCGGCGAATGCGGCCAGCGCCTGCTCGCGGTGGCGCGCGTTCCGGAACACGAAGACCAGGACCGGTATCGCCAGCAGATCGGCATACTTGACGAGGTATCCCGACGCGTCTCCCGGGTAACGCGCGCCGTAGAACGTGCCGGCGGCGAGGACCGCAAAGAGAGCGAGCGCCGCCAGCACCACGCCGTTATTCCAGACCGCGTCCCGCTTTGCCGCGTAAGCGCCGCCGGCGAGCCAGCCGAGGATCAGCAGGACGAGCAGGATATTGTCGAGGGCGACTGAAATCGGGATCGAAAAGCCGATCGCAATCGCCGACCAGCGAGCGAGCCGGTCCATGCCGTTCGCCAGCGGCTGGAAGGTTCCGGCGTTCATTGCAGGATGGGGTTGGCTCCGGTTCGATGGATGGCGGATGCGGCCGGCGCGGTCGTGCCTATCTGCGCCACACCGTGCGGTTCACGTAATCGGTATAGCTCAGAATGATGCGCACGATTTTCTGCGAAACATCGTCAGCCAGGTAATCGGCGATTCCCCGGGACGGCTGCTTGCGCTCTGCGTGGTGTGCGACGGCAAGGCCAACCGCTTCCAGCACCCGCGCCGGCTTGAGTTCGGTCATGATAACCGCCGCCTCGTCCATGCCTTCCGGGCGTTCATGCGCCTGCCGGACCATCACCGCGGGAAAACCGAGTATCGAGGATTCCTCGGTCAGCGTGCCGCTGTCGGAGAGGACGCAAAAGGCGTTCATCTGCAGTTTGATGTAGTCGAGGAAACCCAGCGGCTTGAGAAACTCGATTTTCGCGGAGCGGCCGGAGCGCTTGATGCCGGCGAGGCGCGCGCGGGTGCGCGGGTGCGTCGAAAAAATGATCTTGCGCCCGTAACGCTTCGCGACCGCGTCGAGAGAATCGAGGAGACCCCGCAGGTGGCGCGGGTTGTCCACGTTCTCCTCGCGGTGCGCGCTGACCACCAGGTAACGCCCTGGAGCAAGCCCGAGCGTTCGCAGGATACGGGAGCGCTGGATGCGCGGCGCGTAATGCCGGAGCACTTCGCGCATGGGGGAGCCGGTCTTGATCACGGTCTCCGGCCGGATGCCCTCGGCGAGCAGGTAGCGGCGCGCGTGCTCGGTGTAGGGGAGGTTGATGTCGGACGCGTGATCGACCAGACGTCGGTTGATTTCCTCGGGCACCCGCTCGTCGAAGCAGCGGTTGCCGGCTTCCATATGGAACACCGGGATCTTGCGGCGCTTCGCCGCGATGACCGCCAGGCAACTGTTGGTGTCGCCCAGCAACAGCAGCGCGTCGGGCTTTTCCTTCGCCAGGATACGGTCGGAGCGGATGATGACGTTGCCGATCGTCTCGGCCGCCGTCTGCCCCGCGCACTCGAGAAAATGGTCCGGCTTGCGGATGCCGAGTTCTTCGAAGAAGACCTGGTTCAATTCGTAGTCGTAATTCTGCCCCGTGTGCGCGAGGACGTGCGTGACGCGGCGGTCGAGTTCGGCGATGACGCGCGAGAGCTTGATTACCTCGGGCCGCGTGCCGACGATCGTCATCACTTTCATTGCCATGATCCTCGGCTTCCTGGCCACGGACCCACAAGATGATTCGGAAATCCGAAAAGGTCCGCCACGGAAACACACGGAAGGTCACGGACACTTTCCAATAATTGTCTATGCATTATCGATGTTGATGCTTTTTCCGTGTATTTCCGTGTGATTCCGTGGCCAATCTTCGCTATCAGCGCAGCAGCTCGCCCGACGCGGCTGGGTCCTGGTTCTCGAGCATCAACCGCGTGCGCTTGAGGAGCCTCACGGTTTCAGCCAGGTTGAGCACGTTGTCTCCCGAGCTGTACTCCCGTGAGAGCGCGTTGGTCTCGCGCCCCTTGCCGCTTCGCAACTCGGGAAGCATCGGGCGTATCGCATAGTAGGTGCCGCGCTTGACGCAGTGATGCACTTCTTCCTCCGACACCAGCACCTCGTGCAGCTTCTCTCCGGGGCGCACGCCGGTGATGCGGATCGGGATGCGGCGGCTGCCGACCAGCGCCTTGGCGATGTTCATGACCGATGCGGAAGGCGCGCGCGGGATGAAGGTCTCGCCGGCCTTTGCGCCGCGCAACGCGGCGAACACGGTGTCCACCGCCTGGTCGAGCGAGAGCAGGAAGCGCGTCATCTTCGGATGGGTGACGGTGATCGGGCCGCCGTTGCGGATCTGGTCATGGAACAACGGGATTACCGAGCCGCGCGAGGCGAGCACGTTGCCGTAGCGCACGCAGATGAAGCGGGTCCTGGCGTTTAACACGTTGGCCGAGATAAGTATCCGTTCCTGCAGCGCCTTGGTCATGCCCATGACGTTGACCGGTTTGCAGGCCTTGTCGGTGCTGATGCCCACCACCGTCTCCACCGGGTAGCTGTTTTCCTCGATCGCGCGCGCGATATTGATCGCTCCGATGCAGTTGGTCAGGATCGCCTGCGCGGGAAAATACTCGCAGGTGGGCACCTGCTTCAGCGCCGCGGCATTGATCACGATGTCCGCGCTCTTCAGCGCCGAACACATGTCGCCGTAGTCGCGCACGTCGCCGATGCGGAACTCGAGCACGTTGCGGAAATTGTTGAAGATCACCTCGTCGGTGGTGACCGCGCGGTGGAGATAGCTCATGCGCATGTCGTGCTGCTTCGCCTCGTCGCGCGAGAACACGATCACCTTCTTCGGCGTCCCCAGCTCGCCGGAGAGCACGCGGTGCACGAAGGTCTTGCCCATCGACCCGGTGCCGCCCGTCACCAGAATTCGCTTTCCCTTGAAGATCATGCCGGTAGTCCTGGAATCCGTTATCGTTGAAAATCTCAACGATCATAGTACCGCATGGCGGCAAATACCACCAGAACCCGGGACTGGGAAAGTGCTTCAGGTAAGTCCAACCCGGGTTGACGGCACGCCGGCAGAGCTCTAGTATCTACAAAGTAGCTACATTTGGAGATTTCATAGTGCTTACCAGGGTGCAGAAGTGGGGAAACAGTTACGCGGTGCGGCTGCCCAAGGCCGTGGTGCAGGAAACCGGCATCAGGGAAGGCGAAGCGCTCCAGGTCGAAGTTGTGAATCGACACATCCGGCTGCGCCGTCCCGCAAAGCGACACTACTCACTCGACGAGTTGGTGGCCGGTATTCGCCGCTCGAACCTTCACGGCGAAGTGGAATTCGGTGCGCCTGAGGGCCGTGAGGCCTTCTGATGGCGCGGCGCGGCTACGTTCCCGATCGCGGCGACATCGTCTGGCTGAACTTCACGCCTCAAGCCGGGCACGAGCAGGCCGGGCACCGTCCCGCGTTCGTCCTGTCGCCCGCCAAGTATAACGGCGCGTCGGGCCTGATGTTGTGCTGCCCCATGACTACTCAGGTCAAGGCGTACCCTTTTGAGGTTCCGGTGGATATCCTGGACGGGCGGTCGGGTGTGGTTCTTGCTGACCAGGTTAAAAGCGTGGACTGGAAGGCGCGACGCGCGCAACGCAAAGGCCGGGCAGCGGACGCGGTGGTGGCAGAGGTTCTGGCCAGGATCCAGGCATTGCTTCGGTAATCTGGTATTCGCCACGCGTCAGGTGCGAGTGACGATTTCCGGTTCACGATTCACGAATTTCAGCGGCTATCTCGTCAATCATTGCGTCCCACGGTGGTGGCGCATAGCCGAACGCCGCGCGGAACACGGTGGAATCGAGGCTGCGATCGCATACGAACGCGTCATCGGGCTCGATCGTAATCTCCAGCTTCATTCGCTTCCGCAACTGCATCAGCAGATCGTACTTACTGATGGCGGCACTGGACGCGTGGAACAGGCCGTGCGTAGGACCCGGGCCGGTGAGCACGCGGTCGATGACACGCGCCATTTCGAGGGTCGTGAATCCCGAGAAGATTGCCCGCCGGTAACCCTTGATCGACCGGCCGGACTGGGCGAGAAACCATTCCAGCAGCCCCGTTTTGCGGGAAAGCTCCCTGCCGATGATGGAAGTGCGCAGCGTAATGCACGGCGCTTCGGAGACTTCGCCGAGCAGCTTGGTGCGGCCATAGAGATCCTCCGCATCCGGCGCATCGTTCTCGGTATAACGGCCTTTGCGCCCGGAGAACACGCAGTCCGTGCTCATGTGCACGAAGCGGGCGCCGATTTCCCGGCACAACACCGCGACCCGGTGGGGAAACAGGGAATTGATCTCGATGGAGGGGATGCTGTGCGCCGATTCCGTGCGCTGTTTGACGATGCCGGTGGCATTGATGATCGCGTCGGGACGAAACGAGACCACGACCTGCTGCACGCTGTCGAAATTTTGCACATCGATGCCGTCGGCGGAATTGGCGGAATTGAACAAGGCGAATTCCGCGTAGTCCTGAAGCTTGCGGTGCAGCGTGACGCGCGTTTCGTGCGCCGCGCTGAAGTGCTTCAGCAGCTGGTGGCCCAGCATGCCGTCACCGCCGAAGATCAGGATGCGCATAAGACCGTGGCCACGGACCCCGTTAGAGGCCGCGCCTCTAACGGGGCGGAATCACGCGGAAACACACGGAAAAAGACTTGAATTGGAAACTGTACAACAGCAACAATTTCCGTGTGCTTCTGTGGCTGAGGTGGTCTGATTTTCATTCCGTGTGCTTCCGTCGCCAATGTTGTTCACGGCTTTCCCCTCCCGTCAGGGAAGAGCAGTTGCCCGCTTTTTTGCCGGTCTCTCCGGCGTGGGGCTAAACCAGAACTACGTAACGGACACCGTCGTCTTTCGCGGCCGCCTCGATCTCAGCGGCGCTGCGCCGCAATATCCCGGCGATCTCCGCCGTGGAGCAATTGCCACGCCGAAGCCAGACGACTTTGGGTGGGGATCCAAGCAGGACGCCCCGCTCGGGAAAATCGGCGTCCTTTGAAACGATGGTAAAACCGTTTTCCCGAGCGTATTCCCAGATGCTGGAATCGTCTGCTCGCGCAAGCCCCACCGCTTCGGTATGCGCTGAGCCCGGGAAAAGGTCCTGCAACTCTTCGATGAGGACTGGCGAAAGATTCTGGTCGAAGAGCAGCTTCAAGAAGCGACGGCGACCTGGCTACGCTCGCGGTCGGCGGCGTAACTCAGGCACGCCTGAATATCCTCCCGCGTCAGGTACGGAAAGTCGCGCAGAACGTCGTCAACGCTCATTCCCGACGCCAGATACTCGAGCACGTCGTAAACCGTGATACGCATGCCGCGGATGCACGGCTTACCGGAGCGCTTGCCCGGCTCAACGGTAATGATATCGCGATAATTCACAGTCTTGGACATTGCGCGCCCATTATATTCCCACCAAA
>CAZFRR010000056.1:0-29929 GCA_964521405.1 uncultured Streptomycetaceae bacterium
GCGGGCGACCGGCTCGTAGCCCTTGAACAGCGGCGCCCAGTCCGGGTCGTTCTGCTTCTTGCGATCGTACGCCATCGCGATCGTGGGGACGTGGGAAGTGCCGATGCCGCCGATGATTCTTGCCATAAACGCCATGGTAAAACCGGATGATGTCGCGGATAGTATGCCTCAATGGTGGTGAGGCCGTGACGAAGTGACGCGGTGACGCAGTAACGGGGGCAGAGGACCACCAGTCCCAACCGTCACCGCATAACTTGGAGAGAAGAACACCCCTGTTCGCAGTTGGCCGGGTCCTGTCGGAACAGCCGGCGCCTTCCCGATTCTCCCGGGCACATCTGGCAATTGATTTGGCCGTCGCGAAGTCTGGAGTCAGTACCAGTACCGGGAGAATCGGATCAGTCACCGGCCATTCCGCCACCCGGCCGCGGCTGAAGCGTCACTTCTCAAATCTTTGGAATGGACCCGCTTGACCGCCCCCACCACCCACCCTGTTCCGCTGACACACGTCAGCGAGGCCGATCGTGTGTGCCTCGATTATTCTCGACACCGGTCTGCGCTGCTCGGCAGCGAACAGGGGCGCCAACGTCCGCGTTTTGCCGCGCCACATGTGAAGCGCAGCGAGCTGAAGGCGTCGGTCAACAACGCGCTGTTAGGCGATGAAGTGCGACGAGTCATTGCGACATATACCAGCGGTGCGCCCTTACTTGATCAGCATGTCGTAGATAGTGTTCGAGCTGTCCACGCACACGCCGTTGCCGCCCCGCGCTGCGACGATCCGAAACTCGCACCGCAAGACGCCCTTCGGGCCGGTAAGCAGTGCTGTAGCGTTGTTCGTGCTGCTGACGGTAGTTACCGGGACTGGGTTCGCGCCACCCACTATTCCTACGCCGACGGTCTGCCCTAAAAAGTAGCTGCCCGCGTAGGTGTCACCCCGTAGCTGAACCTCCATGTTCTTCGAGCCGTCGTTCACCGTGCCAGTCGCCTGCTCGCCACCCCCACGCGGGTACAAGGTGATGGTGTGGGTGCAGCCAGCCAGCGCAAGCAGCACTACAACGAGATAACTACGCATAGTGAACCCCCCTTTCAACTACTAGAGCCTCGCGGCTTCCAGAACTCATCGCCTAACTTCTATTGGTTGACTTTTTAGTTGACTTTTTGGATGCCAAATTAGTTGACTTGTTGATTGATACCGCCGATCCCCCGCAGGTCGATAAATACATTACGCCTGTCAGCAATCGCAGCGCAACCCAGCTTCTCCCTCCTCCAGAGAGAGGGCTCGGAGGGGGTGACTTAGCCAAACAAACAGGGTGGGTGGTGGGGGCGGTCAAGCGGGTCCTATATAAGTGTAGGGCGAATGCCTCTGCCGCGGCCGGGTGGCGGAATGGCTGGTGACTGATCCGATTCTCCCGGTACGGGTACGGCCTCAAGACAACGCGACGGCCAAATCAATTGCCAGATGTGCCCGGGAGAATCGGGAAGGCGCCGGCCGTTCCGACAGGACCCGGCCAGCGGCTGAGCCCGCCCGTTTTCGGCGGCGAAGCCGCAACGCCTTATCGAGTTCCACTCAAGTGATTGCGTTGGCGCGCCGCACGCTCGCGATCATGCTGGAGATCAACAGGAACTGGCGCGCGCCTTCCACCGTGGACGCGGCCCGGCGCAGCTCGTCGAAGTTCTTGCGGCGCTCGGCTTCGGTCCTGGCGGTCAGGCGCTTCAGGTTCCTGATCGAGTGCTCCTGCACGTATTCGAGGTTCACCGTGCGGCGCTGGCGCACGTAGAGATCGAGGAGCGCGGCGTCGGCCTCGCCGCGGCAGACCTTGCCGAGCTTTTCCGCGAGGTTGATGGCGTCGTGGATGCCGCCGTTCAGGCCGAACGCGCCGATCGGGTTGTTGACGTGCGCGGCGTCCCCGGCAAGGAGCGCGCGGCCGGCGCGGAACCCGCTCGCCACGCGCTGGTGCACCTTGTAGATGCTCTGATACTCGATCTGGTAGCGCCCCGCTTTCGGCAGGAACCCCTGCATCAGCCGCTCGACGTTTTCTTCGGATAGCGCCACCACCTCATCTTCCTCTGGCCGCACCGGGAACAGCACGCGCCACAACCCCGTCGGGGCGCCGTCGCCGGGCATCTTGAACATGGCGCTCCAGTCCACCGGGTCCGCCACGTAGGTGTTCAACCTGAACCCGTGCGGCTCGTAATCGTAGTTCGTGCTCGCCACCAGGAACCGCTCCGGCCAGGTGTAGCCGTCGAACGCCACTCCCATGCACTTCCTGACCGCGCTGCGGCCGCCGTCCGCGCCCACCAGCCAGCGCGCCTCGAACGGCTCCGCTCCGCCGGGGGTCCTGGCGGTCACCACGACCTTGTCGGCGGTCTGCGTGAAATCGGTCACCTCGTGCGAGAAACGTACCTCGGCTTCGGGGCATTGCCTCAGCTTGGAGTAAATGATGGGCGTCAGGCGGTGCTGCTCCAGGTGCAGGCGGTAGGGATACGGTGTGAGATCCCGGATGAGCGTCACGTCCCATTCGACGATGACGCCCTCCTGCCGGTCGCGGATTTGCCAGCGCGGCACCCGGATCGCGGTCTTCATCATCTCGTCGGTGATGCCGTACGGCGCCATCATTTCGAGCGAAGGCGGGTGGTAGGTTCCCGCGCGCAGGTCCATCGTGAGGCCCGGCTCGGCTTCGAGCACCAGGACCGAAACACCCTGCTTGGCGAGCGCCAGCGCCGTCAGCAGACCGACCGGCCCGGCGCCAGCGACAATGACTTCGGGTTTTTGCGCCATCATTCCGGTTCTTCTTACGCTTTTCTGAAATCAGAGCTTATATCAGGAATTTGCCGGGCCACGGCTCGGCAAATTCCTAACGCGCCCGCATCGAGAAGGCCAGCAGCACGGCCGTGGCGGTGAGGAGCACGAGCGCGGAGAGCGCCAGGGACCAGTGGATGCCGATCAGGCTGCCGAGGAGACCCACCGTGATCCCGCTGAACGCGCGCAGGCCGTTGTTGGACATCTGGTAGAGCCCGATCAGGCGGCCGCGCAGGTGGGCCGGCGCCTCGAGCTGGACCAGCGCCTGGGCCATGGAACTGTAGGCAAGGCTCAGGAACCCGGCCACAAACATGAGCGCGACGGCAACCGGGTAGTTGGTCGTGGCCGCGAAGCCGGCAATGCTGAAGCACCACAATAGCGTGAGAACGATCGCCGTCCGCGGTGTGGAGCGCAGCAGCCCCCCGGATTCGAGGATCATGCCACCCGCGAATGCTCCCGCGGCATTGGCGCTGAACAGGACAGCATAGGAAAAATCGGCCTTCTCGGTGCCGAGATCGTGCGCGTACTCCGGCATCTGCGCGAGGAACGCATTGCCGACGAGCAGCGAGGAGACGCCCGCCAGCACGATCATCGACACGATCGTGCGGTTCGTGGAAACCGCCCGGAAAGTTCTCAAGGCGTCGGCGAACCCGCTCCCGGACGCCGGCGCGCCCTCGCGGCGAGGCTGCCGCACCCCATACGGCGTCCTCCACAGCCACCAGAGGAGCGGCAGGTAGATGAGCACGTTGACGAGGAGCCCGGCCGCCGGGTTGAGCAGCAGCATGAGACCGCCGCCGACCGCCGGGCCCAGGAACACGCCCAGCTGGCGGCCGGTCGCATTCAACCGCACCGCGCTCACCAGGTTCTCCCGCCCGACAATGTCGTGGATCAGCACCTGGCTCGCCGGCACCCACAGGACGCTGGCCATGCCATGCACCACGAGCAGCACGCAGGCATGCCAGATCTCGATGGTGTCCGTGTAGATCAGCACGGCCCAGGCGAACGACACGGCCATGAACAGGAGCATCGCGATCTGGATGATGCGCCGGCTGTCGAAGCGGTCGGCCAGCGCGCCGAAGTAGACCGAGAAGAACAGGAACGGCAGCCAGTGGGAGAGCACCACGAATCCCGCAAGCGCCGGCGAGTGGAACTTCTCGAACAACACCCAGTAGCTGATGACGTGCTCGACGTTGTCGGCCATCATGGCGAGCGCCGTCGTCACGAAATAGACGCGGAAGCCGCCGTGGCGGAGCGCCGCGAACGAAGGTTGCGCGGCTCCCAGTACAGCGGTACCGCTGGCGGATGAGGTTACGGCACCGGTTGCGGTTTTCCCCTCATCCCTCATCCCACCGCCCTCATCCCACCGCCCTCATCCCTACTTGGCGGGCACGACGGCGATCACGTCCATCTCCACCACCATGCCGGGACGGGCAAGCTGGCTGATGACGAGGAAGGTGTGCACCGGCAACGGGACGCCCTTGAAGGCCTCGGCCCTGCACTTGTTCATTACATCGCGGTCCTTGATATCCACGACATAGGTCACGAGCTTCACGACGTCCGCCATCTTCCCGCCATGCGCCGCGAGCAGCTTGCCGATCTTTTCGTAGGCGTAGCGGCATTGCCCCGCGAAATCGCCGACGTGGAGGATGGAGCCGTCTTTCTCCGCCTCCGCCCCGACACCGGCCAGGAACAGCCACTTGCCGGGTCCGGACACGGTGACGACCTCGGAAAAGCGCCCCTTGGTCCAATCGTTGTGGTGAAAGTGCTCCTTCTTCAACTCCTGCCCGATAACGGACGGTCCCATCAGGACCAGGCACGACAGCGCAACGGCTTGCAGGACGAATTTCAGCATGATGGATTTCCTCCCCGGTTGAACGGCATTGAATTAGCTGGCCGGTGGATTCTACCGCGTGGGCAGGCGCGGGCCCGCGGCCGGTTACTATTCGGCGACCGATCCCGTTTCCCGCGGGCGCGACAGCCGCTCTGCGATTTCGTAGAGCGCCATCCCGCCGAGCATCGCGATGAAGAACACCACCGCCTTGCCGTAGCCCGCGCCGAGCGAGACGATCGCGGGGCCGGGACAGAAGCCGGCGAGACCCCAGCCCACCCCGAACGCCAGGCTTCCCAGAATCAGGCGCCGGTCGAGGCCGCGAGCCGTGGGAACGAGCATGGCCCCACCCAGGAGCGCGGCCGTGCGAGCACGCGCAAAACGGAAAGCGATGAGGCCGACGGCCACCGCGCCGCCCATCACGAAAGCCAGCGACGGGTCCCAGGCGCCGGCGAGATCGAGGAAGCCGATGACCTTGGACGGATCGGTCATGCCCGAGACGATCAGGCCGACGCCAAAGAGCAGGCCCGTCAGAAATGCGCTCAGAATGCCCATGGTCGCAGCATCACGCCAGAAGGTGACGAACGACGAACACCGTTGCAAAACCCGCCGCCATGAAGGCAACCGTGGCGGCGAGCGACCGCGGCGACAGGCGCGACAGCCCGCAGACCCCGTGGCCGCTGGTGCAGCCCGACCCGTAGCGTGTGCCGGCGCCGACCAGCAGACCGGCCAGTATCAGCACCGGGTAGCTCGCTTCGATCGTCGCAGCAGGCAGGCGCGCAACCAGGCCATAAAGAGCGGGCGCGAATAGCAGTCCGGCAATGAATGCCACCCGCCAGGCCGCATCGCCGCGCACCGGGCGCAGCAGCCCGCCCAGTATCCCGCTGATGCCGGCGATCCGGCCGTTGAGAAGCAGCAGCGCCGCCGCCGCAACGCCGATCAGGACGCCACCGAGCAGCGAAGACCACGGCGTAAAGTGGGACCAGTCGATCATGCCTCTCCTTGTTCCCGCAGGAACACGGGCAGATCAGTCGTGGGCGGGCGCGCCGGCACCTGGTAGAAGAGATCGGCAACGAAGCCGCGGTGGTAGCTGGTGTGGTTCACGACGTGCAGCAGGATCTCGCCGCGCGTCATCATGCCCGGGTTGCCGCCGATCAGCGTGAAGCGCACTTTCTCGTCCAGCGCGGCATCCGTAGCCGCATCGCTCCACGTGATGTACCACTGGTCGATCTCCTGTTGCGCCCGCCACAGCTCCGCGAGCGGCGGGTGATCCTGGGTATTGCGCGCTTCGTAGCCGTGGTTGCGCCCCTCGAGATGCGCCTGCCAGATCCGGTCGATGACGTAGTTGTGGTTCAACGAGTGGACCATGTTCCTGAACAGGCTCTTGCGCTCTCGCGTCGCCTCGCCCTGCGGCAATCCGGCAACGGCGTCGAAAAAGATACGGTTCGCCCACGCGTTGTAACGCGCGAGCATGCGGGCGGTGCGGGTATGGGTCATGGCGTCCTCGCGAAAATCCTGCGTGATTATGACATCATGTCAGTCACCATCCACACCGCTATCACCATTCGAGGAGGACACTTATGAATCGCAAACCCTGGTTGTTCCTGACCGCCACCCTGGCGGCCGTGCCGTGCCCCGCCGGCGCACAAGCGCTGGTGACGGAGCGCAGTCTTTCGGCCAGCGCGGCAATGGAACTTGCCGCGACGGCGCTGGAAACCTGTCGCAAGCACGGCTCGCAAGTGACGATCACGGTGCTGGACCACGCCGGCCGTACCAAGCTGATTGTCCGCGATGACGGCGCGAGCCCCCACAGCGTCGAGCACAGCTTCCGCAAGGCCTACACCGCCCTCACCTACCGCATGCCCTCGGGGGATTACGGCAAGCGCGCCACCGGCAATTTCCCCGCGAGCCACGGCCCGCTGCATCTCTCCAATATCACCACCGCGGCCGGCGGGCTGCCGATACGCGCCGGCAACACCGTTGTAGGCGCGGTTGGCATTTCGGGCACGCCCGGCGCGGGTGGATCCGGCGCTGGTGGCGGCGGCGTTGCCGACGCGGCCTGCGCGCAAGCCGGCATCGATCGCATCTCGAGCGGGCTGGGGGGCTGAAGAGACCAGACTTCAATACCAGCCACGGAATCACACGGAAACACACGGACAAGAAACCCGCCCGGTCGGACGGGGCATGACTCGCCAAGACGCCGGCCACATTAGCCGCTATCATCGCGTTTCCACAAGACAACCGTTCCGGCAGGAGGAGTTAATGGCAGCAGAAGTCACCCAGGCGCTGGCGCGATTCGCGGCCACGCTGACCTACGATCAGATTCCAGACTCCGCGCGGGAGCACAGCAAGAACCTGCTGCTCGACGCGGTGGCGTGCATGCTGGCGGGAGACCGCGGCGAGGAAACCCACCAGGTTGCGGCGTTCGCGGCCGCGCTGGCCCAGTCGAAGGAGTCGAGCATCGTCGGCGGCGACCGCCTCTCTCTTGCGGGCGCCACCCTGTTGAACGGCTACCTGGTCACGGCCGTCACCATGTGCGACGTCCACCGCCCCACGCTGACGCACATCACACCGGAAGTGGTGCCCCCTGCCCTCGCCATCGCGGAGCGTGACGGGTTGAGCGGGAGGGATCTGCTGGTAGCGCTGGCCGCCGGTTGTGAAACGGCCACCCGGGTCGGTCTGGGATGGGACTTCCCGGAAGCCCGTAAGCGGGGCTGGCACGGGCCCGGCATCATCGGCCCGTTCGGAGCCGCCGCCGCGGCCGGCCGCCTGCTCGGGCTCGACGAAGACAACATGGCCCGCGCCTACGGCCTTGCGGGCAGCCAGGCGGCAGGCACCTTCGCCGCGTGGGGCACGCCGACCGTCAAGTTCCACCAGATCCGGGGCGCGCTCTCGGGACTGATGGCCGCGCTGCTCGCCCAGCAGAAATTCATCGCCACGCGCGAGTTTCTCACCGCCAAAGACGGCGGCCTCTACAACACCTACTCGAACGGTGGCAAGCCCGAAGCCGCCGTCGCGGAGCTCGGCAAGCGCTGGGAGCTGGAGCAAATTGCGCTGCGGCTGTGGCCCTGCGCTTCCGGCATCCAGGGTTTCGTCACCGCGATGTTCGACCTGGTGCAGAAGCACCAGCCCAAATTCGACCAGGTGAAGAAGGTGCGCGTCTTCACCAGCAAGACGATGGTGGACATGCACGGGATGTTCCCGCGCTACAACGGCAAGTTCGAGGCGCTGCTCTCGACCCACTATTGCGCGGCGGTGATCCTGCACGACCGCGTGCTGACGCTCGCCCAGTTCGAGCCCGCCCGCTACAACGACCCGAAGCTCGTGCGTTTCGCCGCGGAGCAGGTGGAGACGAAGGTGGATTCCTCGCTGACCGGGGTCCAGGCAATCGTGGAAGCCGATCTCGCCGACGGCAAGACCGTTTCCGTGCGCTGCGAGCACTCCAAGGGCTCTCCCGAGAACCCCCTCTCCCGCGCCGAGATCGAGGAGAAATTCCGCTTCTACGGCAAAGGCGTGCTGCCGGGGGCGCGCATCGAGGAAGCGATCGCCGCGATCACGAAGCTCGAGAGCCTCAAGTCCGTGAGGAGCCTCATGGACCTTCTGAGGGCAGGCGGGGAACAGCAGCGCAAGTCGGCATGACAGTGATTAAGTGATTGAGTGACTCCGTGACGAGGTGACGAATGAAAACCTTTCGACTTTCGACTTTCGACTTTCGCCTTGCTGCAGCGGCGGTCCTGGCGCTTTCCTGCGCCGCAGCCGCCGCTCAGCCGTACCCCTCCCGGCCAGTACGAGTCGTGATTCCGCAGGCGGCGGGCGGCGCGGTGGACGTCGCGTGGCGGCCCATCGCGCAGAAGCTCACCGAGGCCTGGGGCCAGCAGGTGATCGTGGACAACCGCCCGGGCGCAAACGGCATCATCGGCATGGAGGCGGTCGCCAAGTCGAAGCCCGACGGCTACACGCTCGGCACCGGTTTCACCTCCGCCCTGACGATCAACCCGCACGTCTACAAGACGCTGCCCTACGACACGTTCCGCGATTTCGTGCCGGTGACGCAGGTCGTGATCAACACCATCGCGCTCGTGGTGAATCCGTACCTGCCGGTCCGCACGCCGAAGGAACTGGTCGCCCTGGGCCGGTCGCGCCCGGGCGACCTCATGTACGCGTCCGCCGGCGCCGGCAACATGACCCATCTCGCCGCCGAGCTGATGCGCATGGAGACCGGGCTCAAGATGACGCACGTCCCCTACAAGGGCGACACCCCGGCGGTCACCGACCTCATCGGCGGCCAGGTCGCGCTCATCTTCGCCACCGCGCCGTCCGTGGCCGCCCACGTCAACAGCGGCAGGCTGCGGTTGCTCGCGACCTGCGGCACGAAGCGCTCGTTGAGCTGGCCCCAGACGCCCACCATGATCGAGTCCGGCTTCCCCAAGGTGGCGGTCACCGGCTGGTGGGGGCTGGTCGCGCCAACCGGCACGCCGCAGGACGTCGTGCAGAAGATTAGCCGCGACACGGCGCGCCTGCTGCACATGCCAGAGCAACGCGACCGCCTGATCGCCGTCGGCGCCGAGCCGGCGGGCACCACGCCCGAGGAATTCAGCGCTTTCGTGAAGAGCGAGCTGGCAAAGTGGGAGCGCGTAGCGAAGGCGGCGGGGGTTTACCAATCCCAGTAACGGGTGTCGGGCGACACCCCGTTCAAAGTTCCGAGTTCCAAGTTCCAAGTTAAACCTTGAACCTTGAACCTTGAACCTTGAACATTGAACCTGGAACCTGGAACCCGGAACAATTTCATCCCTCAGGCCTGCGGCTGGGCGCACCTAGAACCCGTAGAGCGCGCCTCCAGCCGGGCTGGCGAGCCCCTGCGCCGCGCGCAGCAGGCAGACCTGGTTGGTGCCGTCGGAGTGCAGGAAGCTCGCGGCGTCGCGCAGGTACTTCTCGACCGGGTGGTCGTGCATGATGGCGGCGCCGCCCAGCACTTCGGCGGCCAGCTTGCACGTTTCGAACACCGTTTCGGAAGCGTTGACCTTGGCGAGCAATCCCAGCGTGCGGGCCTGGGGCTCCTTGCGGTCGGCGAGCCACGCCGCCTTCCACACCTGCAGGCGCGCGGCATCGAGCTTCATCGCCACTGCCTGCTGCTCCACGATCGGTTTGCCGCCCTGCACGCGCCGCATCGCGTACTGGAGCGCGTACTCGTAGGCCGCGCGCCCGACGCCCAGCACGGTCGCCGCCGCTTCCGCCTTGCTGCCCCACATGAACTCGGCGCGCAGCCGCGACATCAGCCCCTCCCCGCCCAGCAGGTTGCCGGCCGGCACGCGGCAGTTCTCGAAGTGGAAGGTGCCGTTGGTGGCGAGGCGCTGGCTCCCCTTCTCGTGGAAGAAACCGGCGCGAAAGCCCGGCGTGTCCGAAGGCACGGCAAACACGCTGCCGCCTTCGCGCAGCGATTTCGACGGGTCGGTGCGGGCAACGACGAAATAGAGCTTCGCCATGCAGCCGTTGGAGACGTAGCGCTTGGTGCCGTTGATCACGTAGGCGTCGCCGTCGCGCACGGCGGTGGTGCGAAAATCGATGCCCGGCGAGTCGTAATAGCCCTGGTGGTCGGAGCCCGCCCCTTCCTCGGTGAAACCGATGGCGAGCGTCGCCTCGGGATCGGACACGAACGGCGGGATGAAGCGCCGCTGCTGCTCCGGCGTCATCGCCTCGCCGAGGATGTGGGCCAGTTTCCAGCACTGGTCCATGATGACCGCGAAGCCGAGGTCGCCGGCGGCCAGCTCCTCGCCGACGACGCACATCGTGAGGATGTCGGTCCCCGCCCCGCCGTAAGCCCGCGGGATGCCCAGCGTGCGCAGCCCCAGGCTGTCCGCCTGACGGATCCAGTCCCACGGTATGCGCTCCTCGGCGGTCGGCAATCGGTCGCGCCGCTGCGCGTCCGGACGGATCACCTGCTCCGCGAAATCCCGCGCGACCGCGCGCCAGCGGTTCTGCTCTTCAGTAAGCGTAAAGTCCATCGGCTCTCCAAGAGGTCAAAACCAGAATAGACAGGATTAACAAGATTCACAGGATTCACAGGATAAAATCCACGGCTTCCTTCGATTGCCGGTATTAATCTTGATAATCCTGTTAATCCTGTCTATTTTCAGTTCCGGCGGGGTATCAAGCAGGCGGCGGCGCGGTCTTCTTCATCGATTCGCGCGCCTCCATGCGTTTCCACAGCCGCGCCAGGCCCGGATATTTCTCCTGCGGGAAGAATTCCGGCCGGCGCGCCGTAATGAACCCGATGTGACACGCAGTCGCGATGTCGGCGAGCGTCATCGAGGCGCCCACGCACCAGTCGCGGTTGCCGAGCATTTGCTCGAGCGCGGCAAACCCCCCGTCGATCTTGCCGCGCTGGCGCGCGAGGAACGCCTGGCTGCGCTGCTGCTCGTCGTGAAAGCGCGCCTCGTAAATACTGGCGACGGCCGCGTCCTGGGTGCCGTCGGCGAGCGCCTCCCAGCGCCGGACGTCCAGCCGCAGTTCCGGATCGGCCGGTATGAAGCGCGGGTCGGGGAACCGGCTGTCGACATAGTCCGCGATCAGCGGCGAGTTCACCAGCACGCGCCCGTCGGCGAGCCGCAGCGCGGGCACCTTGCCGATCGGGTTGGTCAGCTTCAGGTCATTGGGCGCCCCCAGGTCCACCATTTCGACCTCGTGCGGGGCGCGCTTCTCGATCAGCATCACGCGGATCTTGCGGGCGAACGGGCTGCCGGAGGAGGCGTAGAGTTTCATGACTATTCCAGAAGCGTGAGTGTGAGTGGTGAGTGGACAACTTCATCCTAACCCGCATTCCGGGCGCGGGAAAGACGGAATGTAGCCTACAGAACCTCTGATCAATTCATCCCGGCGAAAGCCGGGATCCAGGAGAATCATGATTATTTCACCATTCACCATTCACCATTCACGACTCTCGCTCTTGTAAAATGAAGCCATGAGCGCCGCCGCTTCCAAAACGCTAATCGAAATCCAGGGCCTGAAATTCTCCTACGGGGAGAACCGGGTCCTGAAAGGGCTGAGCCTCAAGGTGCCGCGCGGCGCCGTGGTCGCCATCCTGGGCGCGAGCGGCAGCGGCAAGAGCACGCTGCTGCGGCTGATCGGCGGCCAGCTGAAACCCGCCGGCGGCAGCGTCAAGTTCGAGGGCCGGGTCGTGCACGAGATGGACGACGACACCCTCTACGCGGCGCGCAGCCAGATGGGCATGATGTTCCAGAAGAGCGGGCTCTTCACCGACCTCTCGACCTTCGAGAACATCGCTTTCCCCATGCGCGAGCGGACCCGGCTGCCGGAGCCGGTGATCCGCGACCTGGTGTTGATGAAGCTCCACGCCGTGGGGCTGCGCGGCGCCCACCGCCTGATGCCCAACGAGCTCTCAGGCGGGATGCAGCGGCGGGTCGCGCTCGCCCGCGCGATCGCGCTCGACCCCATGCTCATCATGTACGACGAACCCTTCGCCGGGCTCGACCCGATCTCGTTGAACCAGGTTGCGAACCTGATTCGGAGCCTCAACGACGCGCTGGGCGTGACCTCCATCGTCGTGACCTACGACGTGGTCGAGTCGTTGAAGGTCGCCGATTACATCTATTTCGTCTCCGACGGCATCATCGCCGCGCAGGGCACGATCGAGGAAATCAACCACTCGAAAGACCCGTTCGTGCGCCAGTTCGTGGACTGCCTGCCCGACGGGCCGGTGCCCTTCCACTACCCCTGCCGGCCGTACCCGGCGGACCTGCGCATCAGCAGTTAGTGCTGGAACTTGACCTCGGCCACCTTCAGCGGGCCGCCGGGGGCGTCGTGCTTGAATATCACCAGGGTGCTGCTATCCTTCTTGTTGTGATCCGCCAGATCGTAGGTGATCAACTTGTAGGTCCAGATCACCCGCTCCGGGCTGCTGTCGTCGACCGTGGCCGGCTTGCCGACCTTGGCCACCACTTCCTTCTCCGTCTTGTTCATCACGTAGCCGGTAAAGTCATCGCGGCCAAAGAACTCGCCGCAGCCGGCCATGAACTGCATCGCGATCACGAGCACGATCGCGCCGAACGCGCGCGCCATGCCACCACTGTTTCCGCCTGCACCCATATAGATCTCCTTGCGCTTAGAGTACCCAGTATTGTACACGGCTAGGCTTACTCCATGCTTACGTGCGGTCCGGGGTTACAGCAACGGCAACTGGCAACCGCCGTCGTAGACGAGGCCCCCGTCTTCGATGCGTGCCAGCGCATTCAGCGCATGCGGCTGGGTGCCGCCCGCGGCGACGATATGCTCGACCCGGACGCCGCGTGCCGCCAGGCTGTCGGATACCAGGTAGCGGTGGCATTCCCACGGTAGCCGCTCGGCGCACATCACGGCGGCGCGCTCGGCCTGGGCCAGATTGATCAGCCGCGCCACGCCGTCCCGGAATTCCTCCGTTCCCATGTGGCCGGCATAGGCGCGAAAGCCGGGGTTCTTCAGCGCGGCGTGTGGCGAGTCCTTGGCAAGCTTGCGGCGCCCGCCCAGCGCTGTTCCTTCCCACACGTAGCGGACCCCCGCTGCCGGGAGCGAGCGTTCCAATGCCTCGCGCGCGAATTGGGGATGGCGGCGTGACGCGGGGTAAGCCCGCACGTCCACCAGGCACTCGATACCGGCGTCTCCGAGGAGCCCGATGAATTCCTCGATCGAGCGGTTGCCGTGGCCGATGGTGTAGATCATTAAAACCGTGATTCGTGATTCGAAACAGCCGGGAGATCGCGAGATCGGGAAATCGGAAGATCGAAAAAGGCTGCCGTTCCGACTCCCGCTCTAACGCACTCACGCCCTCACGATCATAATCCTCGTTCGCCAATCCCTCATCAGATCGAAATACTGACGGATGTTCCGACGGTGAGACCCAGCTTGCCGGCGGCGCTGGCAGCATTGGCCGCAATCTCCGCCAGACCCAGGCTGTTCTCATACCAGAAGATTTCTCCCTGTGGGACTTCCGAGAACACGCGTGCACGTTCAATACTTCGGCTGTTCACTACCAGCCTGCCATTCCGCGGCACGCCGCCCGCCCGCAGCCCGGTCATGGCGTTGCCGTAGTGATCCACATAGATGATTTCGGCGAGGTCCTTATCGCCGAAATCATGAACGAGTTTTGCTTTCCTGCCCAACCCCGCCGCCTGGCGGTCGCCGCGCGCGAGCATGGCCGCGACGGGTGCAAACAAGTCCCGCCCATGAAACGACGCTGAAAGGTGCGCCGGCTTCCATCGTATGGGAAAGGGCTCCGCGCGCTCGGCGCGCGCCGCGACGACGGACAGGAGACCATTGTCGGGCCCGACGAACCAGCGGTCGCCGGCGAGCACTGCGACCGGCTTGCGCGCGCCGCCCACGCCCGGATCCACCACCGCCAGCGTGACGCTCCCCGCCGGAATCCGGCCCGCGAGCGCGGCGAGCAGGTGCGCGCCCGCCCTGACGTTGAATGCCGGCGCCTCGTGCAGCAGATCCACGACTTGCGCGCCCGGCGCGCGCTGGTGCAGCACCGCCTTCACCTGCCCGACGTAGAGGTCGGCGGCGCCGAAGTCGGTGAAGAGAAAGATCATTTAGCCGCCGATAAACGCCGATGAACGCCGATGAACGCCGATTATCATACCCCTTCGTTTCATCTTGTCAGCCTGATCTGGATCCCTCATTGATCGGTGGTCTTCATTATTGTTCTTCTTGGCGTCTTGGCGGTTCGATTGTAGTTCCTGGCTTTCCTCCGCGTCCTCTGCGGTGAGAGGTTCGCCGTACAACAAAAAAGCCGGCTTGCGGCCGGCTTTGAAAAAACTACGTGGTGCGAGTTATGCAGCTTTGGCAGCCGCCTCCTTCTTCGCCCCTTTTTGGGTCTCCCCCCTGTTGTCCTTGCCTGCCTCCGAGCCGGGCTCGGGGCGGTCCATCAGCTCCACGAACGCCATCGGCGCATTATCGCCCTTGCGGAAGCCCGACTTGAGGATGCGCAGATATCCGCCGTTCCTCTTCGCGTAGCGCGGGCCCAGCTCGTTGAACACTTTCCCCACCACCTCGCGGTCGCGCAGGCGGTCGAAGGCGAGCCGGCGGTTGGCGAGCGAAGGCTTTTTGCCGAGCGTGATGAGGGGCTCCACCACGCGCCGCAGCTCCTTCGCCTTGGGCAGCGTGGTCTGGATGGCCTCGTGGCGCAGCAGCGAATTCGCCATGTTGCGGAACATCGCCAGGCGATGGCTGCTGGTGCGGTTGAGCTTTCTCAGTCCGTGTCGGTGACGCATGACTAACCTCTAATGATGAGTGATGAATGATGAGTGATGAATGAGCGACCTCACAACCAGGTCATCATTCCGCATTCCGCATTCATCATTTTTCCGTGATACTTTCTCTTGATCTCGTCGTCGGCTGTTATGCCGTCAGCTTTTCGAGCCCCGCCGGCGGCCAGTTCTCCAGCTTCATGCCGAGCGTGAGCCCGCGCGTGGCGAGCACTTCCTTGATCTCGTTCAGCGACTTGCGGCCGAGGTTGGGCGTCTTCAAGAGTTCCGTCTCGCTGCGCTGGATGAGGTCGCCAATGTAATAGATGTTCTCGGCCTTGAGGCAGTTCGCCGAGCGCACCGTCAACTCGAGGTCGTCCACCGGGCGCAGCAGGATCGGGTCGATCTGCGTCGCCTTCTTCTCCTCGATCTGCGTCGGCAGGCCCTTGAGATCGGCAAACACCGTCAACTGCTCGACCAGGATGCGCGCGGCGTAGCGCACCGCCTCCTCGGGGTCGATCGCGCCGTTGGTCTCGACGTCGATCACCAGCTTGTCGAGATCGGTGCGCTGCTCGACGCGGGCCGCTTCCACGGCGTAGCTGACGCGGCGCACCGGGCTGAACGAGGCGTCCAGCAGGATCGAGCCAACGCTGCGCCCTTCCTCGGTGGAGGTGCGGCGGGTGGTGGCCGCGATGTAGCCGCGGCCCTGCTCGATCTTGATCTGCATGTCGACCTTGCCGCCGGCGGCGAGGTGCGCGATGACGTGGTCGGGATTGACGATCTCCACGTCGTGCGAGGGCTCGATGTCGCCGGCGGTGACCACGCCCTCGCCCGACTTCTTCAACGAGAGCAGCGCCTCGTCGCGGCTGTGCATCTTCAGCACGATGCCCTTGAGGTTCAACAGGAGGTCGACCACGTCCTCCTGCACGCCGTCAATGGTCGAGTACTCGTGCCGCACGCCGCCGATCTTGACCTCGGTCGCCGCGGAACCCGGCATCGAGGACAGCAGCGTCCTGCGGAGCGCGTTACCCAGAGTATGGCCGTAGCCGCGCTCGAACGGCTCCATGGTGAGCTTGGCGTGGTACGGGGAAATGTTCTGCACGTCGATGATGCGGGGCTTGAGAAAGGCGCTGCTTGGCATGGCTCGGATACCTTTACGATGTACTGCGACGATAGGACTGCGCGAAATGAATGCGTCGTGGTTACTTCGAGTAAAGTTCGACCACGAGAGATTCGTTGATGGTGGAAGGCAGTTCGCTACGCTGCGGCCGCGCCTTGAACTTGCCCTTGAGCGCCTTGGCGTCCACTTCCAGCCACTCCGGGTGGCCGCGGCTCTCGGCCGCCTCGGCGGCGCCCTTGATGCGCAGCTGATTCTTGGCCTTCTCGGCGACTTCGACCACGTCGCCCGGCCGGCACTGGAACGAGGGCGTATTGACGCGCCTGCCGTTCACCAGGATGCCGTTGTGGAGCACCACCTGGCGCGCCTCGGTACGGGAAGCCCCGAAGCCCATGCGGTAGGCCACCGTGTCGAGCCGGCTCTCCAGGAGCTGCAGCAGGTTCTCGCCGGTAATGCCCTTGGCCCCCTCGGCCGCGAAATAGGTCTTGCGGAACTGGCGCTCGAGCAGCCCGTAGATACGGCGCACTTTCTGCTTTTCGCGCAACTGCACGCCGTAGCCGGACAGCCGGGTGTTCTTCTGGCCGTGCTGGCCGGGCGGGTAGTTGCGGCGCTCGATGGCGCACTTGTCGGTGAAACACTTCTCGCCCTTGAGGAAGAGCTTCTCGCCTTCCCGCCGGCACTGCCGGCATTTCGCGTCTAGATTTCTGGCCATGTGTTTCTCTATCTCTCTGTCATCTGTAGGGGTGCACGAGGGGAGTATCCCCTCGTAGCTCATATTTTCTAAACGCGGCGCTTCTTCGGCGGGCGGCAGCCGTTGTGCGGCACCGGCGTCACGTCGGCTATCTGCGTGATCTTGAAACCCACGGAGTTCAGCGCGCGAACCGCCGATTCGCGGCCCGGGCCGGGGCCCTTGATGCGGACTTCGAGATTCTTCACGCCGCACTCCTGGGCCAGCGTGCCCGCGCGGCTGGCGGCCACCTGCGCCGCGAACGGCGTGGATTTGCGCGAGCCCTTGAAGCCGTTCGAGCCGCAGGTCGCCCACGCGAGCGTGTTGCCCTGGCGGTCGGTGATGGTGACGATGGTGTTGTTGAAAGAGGCGTGGATGTGGGCGATGCCCTCAGCCACGTTCTTCTTGACCTTCTTGCGCACCCGGGTGCTGGCTTTAGCCATATTCGGTTTTCCCTGTCTAACCTGCTGCAACTTGCCTGATGATCTTGATCGCCGCCTTGCGCGGGCCCTTGCGCGTGCGCGCGTTGGTGCGGGTGCGCTGGCCGCGCACCGGCAGCCCCAGGCGGTGGCGCTTGCCGCGCCAGGTGCCGAGGTCGATCAGGCGCTTGATGTTCATCGAGGTCTCGCGGCGCAGATCGCCTTCGACCGCGATCTTCGAAACCTGCTCGCGCAGCTTGTCCATCTGCGAGTCCGAGAGATCCTTGATTTTCACCGAGTGGTTGACGCCCGCCGCGCCGCAGATCGCGCGCGCGCGCGATCGGCCGATGCCAAGGATCGCGGTCAACGCGATCTCGGCGTGCTGGTGGTTTGGAATGTTCACTCCGCCTATCCGGGCCATGCCTGTCCTCGCACCAAAAAGTTTGCGATTTTAGCTACTAAGCTGTTAATTATCAAGCCAAAACGGGGTTTGCCCGGTCAGCCCTGACGCTGCTTGTGCCGCTGGTTCGTGCAGATCACCCGCACTACCCGCTTCCGGCGCACGATCTTGCAGTTGCGGCACATTTTCTTCACCGATGCCATCACTTTCATGTCAGTTTCCTTTCAATATCTCACCGCAGAGACGCTGAGACGCAGAGAAAAATTAGTAGTTCTGTCCTTGCCTCGTTAGTTCAAGCCGTTCTCGGCGCCTCTGCGCCTCCGCGGTTATTCGTCATTTCGCCCTGAAAACAATTCGTCCGCGCGTCAAATCGTAGGGCGTCAGCTCCACCGTCACCTTGTCGCCCGGCAGGATGCGAATGTAGTGCATCCGCATCTTGCCCGAGATGTGACCCAGCACCATGTGGCCGTTCTCGAGCTTCACCCGGAAGGTCGCATTGGGCAGGGTCTCCGCGATTTCACCCTGCATCTGGATGGTTTCTTCCTTGGCCATCAGCGCGACGGGAACATACCCCCCTTGAAATTCGCCTTCTTGAGCAGGCTCTCGTATTGGTGCGACATCATGTAGGCCTGCACTTGCGCCATGAAGTCCATCGTCACCACCACGATGATGAGGAGCGAGGTGCCGCCGAAATAGAACGGGACGTTCCACTTGAGGATCAGGAACTCCGGCAGCAGACACACCAGCGTGACGTAGATCGCGCCGGTCAGCGTGAGCCGCATCATGATCTTCTCGATGTGGCGCGCGGTCTGGTCGCCCGGGCGGATGCCGGGAACGAAAGCCCCGCTCTTCTTGAGGTTGTCGGCGGTCTCCTTGGGATTGAACACCAGCGCCGTGTAAAAGAAGCAGAAAAAGATGATCGCGGAGGCGTAGAGGAGCACGTAGATCGGCTGGCCGGGAGACAGCGTTCCCGCGATGTTCTTCAGCCAGATCATCCCGTCGCCCGAGCCGAACCAGCCCCCCAGTGTCGCCGGGAACAGGATGATGCTCGAGGCGAAGATCGGCGGGATCACGCCCGACATGTTGAGTTTCAGCGGCAGGTGCGAGCTCTGGCCGCCGTAGATCTTATTGCCGACCTGGCGCTTGGCGTAATTCACCAGTATCCGGCGCTGGCCGCGCTCGACGAAGCAGACGAACGCGGTGACGACCAGCACCAGCGCGAAAATGACGAGCGCGACCAGGATCGAGAACGCACCGGTGCGCACCAGCTCGAGCGTGCCCGCGACCGCCTGCGGCAGTCCGGCGGCGATGCCGGCGAAAATGATGAGGGAGATGCCGTTGCCGACGCCGCGCTCGGTGATCTGCTCGCCCAGCCACATCAGGAACATGGTGCCGGTGGTCAAGGTCAGCATCGTGACGAGCCGGAACGCGAGGCCGGGGTCGATCACCAGCCCGCGCTGCGATTCCAGCGCGATCGCGATCCCCAGGCTCTGAAACAGCGCCAGGCCAAAGGTGCCATAGCGCGTGTACTGGGTGATCTTGCGCCGCCCGGATTCCCCTTCCTTCTTCAGCGCTTCCAGCGTGGGGGAAACCACCGTCATCAACTGCATGATGATCGAGGCGGAGATGTAGGGCATGATGCCGAGCGCGAACAGGGTGAACCGCGACAGCGCGCCCCCCGAGAACATGTTGAACATGTCGAGGATGCCGCCCTTCTGGGAACGGAACAGTTCGGCCAGCTGCTCGGGATCGATGCCCGGCACCGGGATGAAGGAGCCGATGCGAAACACGATGAGCGCGCCGAGCAGGAACAACAGGCGACGCTTCAAGTCGCTCATCTTGCCCAGGCCCAGCATCGATGAATCGGTAGCAGCCAAAGCGCCGGTTCCTTATTTGCTTCCGCCGGCTGCGACGCCGGCTTTCTTGCTCTTCAGCCTGCCCGGCTCGACCACGACCGGCGCCTCGACGCTGCCGCCGCCCGCCTCGATGGCGGCGCGGGCGCCCTTGGAAACGAGCAGGCCCTTCAGCTGCACTTTGCGCTTCAACTCGCCGGCGAGTATCACCTTGGCGCGCAATGCGCGGTGCGACACCACGCCCGCGGTCTTCAGCGCGGCGAGATCGATCACGTCCGCCGCCATCTTCTGCAGGTCGGAGAGCCGCACCTCGGCCGTGTCTTCCCGCATCTGGGACACGAAGCCGCGCTTCGGCAAGCGGCGCTGCAGCGGCATCTGGCCGCCCTCGAAGCCGACCTTGTGGTAGCCGCCGGCGCGGGACTTCTGGCCCTTGTGGCCGCGGCCCGCGGTCTTGCCGAGCCCGGAGCCAATACCGCGGCCGGGGCGCTTCTTGTAATGCGTGGAGCCGGCAGCCGGCTTTATGTCGTTGAGCTTCACTTTAGCTTCGTTCCTGTTTATCTCTCGTCTCATTCAAGAAATCTCCGCGCGGAGATTTCTTATTCGCACTTCAGCAGGTAAGCAACCTTGTTGATGAGTCCGCGGATGGACGGCGTGTCCTGCACCTCGACCGTCTGGCGGATCTTGCGCAGTCCCAGCCCGCGCACGCACAGGCGGTGCTGCTGCTTGGTGCCGACGGGGCTCCTCACCAGCGTCACCCTGAGCATCTTCTTGCCGCTCGATTTTGGCGTTGCCATGGTCACCCCGTGACTTCCTCGACCGTCTTGCCGCGCTTGGCCGCGATCTGGGCCGGCGTGTTCATGCTGGTCAAGCCGTTGATGGTGGCGCGCACCACGTTGTAGGGATTGGTCGAGCCCAGGCATTTGGCGAGCACGTTGTGCACGCCCATCACCTCGAACACCGCCCGCATCGGCCCGCCGGCGATGATGCCGGTGCCGTCGGAAGCGGGCTGCATGTAGACGCGGGAGGAGCCGTGGTGCCCGATGACCGCGTGCTGCAGCGTGCCGTGCTTCAAGCTCACCTTGACCAGCTTGCGCCGTGCTTCTTCCATCGCCTTTTGTATCGCGACCGGCACTTCGCGCGCCTTGCCCTTGCCCATGCCGATGCCGCCGTCGCCGTCGCCGACCACCGCCAGCGCGGCAAAACCGAGCACGCGGCCGCCCTTCACCACCTTGGTGACGCGGTTGACCGCGACCATCTTCTCGCGCAGCCCGTCGCCCCGCTGCTCTCCCGATTGCATCTTGGATGCATGTAGCTTCGCCATGGCTTCTCGATCCCTTTAGAACTTGAGGCCCGCTTCGCGCGCGGCTTCCGCCAGCGCCTTGACGCGGCCGTGATACTTGTAACCCGAGCGGTCGAACGCGACCACTTCGATGCCGAGCTGCTTCGCGCGCTCGGCGATACGCCGGCCGACCTCGGCCGCCGCCTTGACGTTGGCGCCGGATTTCCGGCCGCCGCGCACTTCCTTCTCAATCGAGGAAGCGGAAACCAGCACCTTCGCGCCGCCCGCGTCGATCACCTGCGCGTAGATGTGGGTGTTCGAGCGGTGCACGGTGAGCCGCACCGCCGCCAGTTCCGAGATCTTGGCGCGGGTCTGGCGCGCCCGGCGCAATCGCTGAAAATTCTTGTCTAGCATGGGCTGTCCTTGCTCGCCTTATTTCTTCTTGGTTTCCTTGATCACGACCTGCTCGTTGGCATAGCGCACGCCCTTGCCCTTGTAGGGCTCGGGGCTGCGATAGGCGCGCACTTCCGCCGCCACCTGGCCGACCTGCTGCCGGTCCATGCCCTTCAACACGATCTCGGTCTGCGTCGGCGTCTCCACCTTGACGCCCTTCGGCATCGGGTGCGTCAGCGGGTGAGAAAAGCCGAGCGTGAGGTTCAGCTTGTCGCCCTGGGCCTGCGCGCGGTAGCCCACGCCCACCAGCGTCAGCCGCTTCTCGAATCCCTTGGTGACGCCGGTCACCATGTTGGCGACCAGCGCGCGCAGCGTTCCCGACATGGCGTTGGCCTGCCGCGAGTTGCCCGTGGCCTTGAACTGAAGGCGGTTTTCAACCTTCTCGACCGCGACTTCGGGAGTGAGCCTCTGGCTCAAGGTCCCGAGCGGGCCTTTCACCGAGATCTCGACCGGCGTGATCGCCACTTCGACCTTCTCGGGCAGGGTAATGGGCGCTTTTCCGATTCTCGACATGGCTTGTGCTCCGTTAGGCCACGACGCACAGCACTTCGCCGCCGACGCCCAGGCCCCGCGCCTTGCGGTCGGTCATTACCCCGCGCGACGTCGAGACGATGGCCACGCCGAGGCCGTTCATCACTTTCGGGAGTTCGTCTTTCGGGCGGTAGATCCGCAGCCCCGGGCGGCTCACCCGCTCGATTTTCTCGATCACCGGCTTGCCGGCGTAATACTTGAGTCTGATTTCCAGCGTGGGCTTGCCCTCGAGGCTGCGCACCGCGTAGTCATCGACATAGCCCTCGTCTTTCAGCACTTGCGCGATGGCCGCCTTCACCTTGCTCGCGGGCATCGCCACCGACAGCTTCTCCGCGGACTGGGCGTTGCGGATGCGCGTCAACATGTCGGCGATGGGATCGGTCATGCTCATATGTGTTTTCCGTTCCTAGTTCAACGTTCCAGGATCAATGTTCGAGGTTCCAACTTTGAACTTGGAACTTGGAACTTTGAACTTTTCTTTCACCAGCTCGCCTTGATCACGCCCGGCACCTCGCCGTGCAGCGCGAGTATGCGCAGCTTGGAGCGCCCGAGCCCGAACTTGCGGTAGACACCGCGCGGCCGGCCGGTCAGCGCGCAGCGGTTCCTCAACCTCACCGGCGAGGCGTCGCGCGGCAGCTTCTGCAGCTTCTCGCGGGCCGCGTAGCGCTCCTCCGGCGAGAGCTTCTGGTTGCCAGCGGCTTCCAGCAGTTCCTTGCGCCGTGCGGCGTATTTCTTGACGATCTCCCGGCGCTTCTTGTCGCGGTTGACTACGGATGTCTTTGCCATAAGGTTTGTGCCTCGGTTCCTGCTCGGTTTCGGCTCAGTTTCTGAATGGGAAGCGGAAGGCCGCGAGCAGCGCCTTCGCCTCGTTGTCGGACTTTGCCGTGGTGGTGATGGTGATATTCATGCCGCGGACCGCGTCGATCTTGTCGTACTCGATCTCGGGGAAAATGATCTGTTCCTTGACGCCCATGTTGTAATTGCCGCGGCCGTCGAAGGCCCGGCCCGAGATGCCGCGGAAGTCGCGGATGCGCGGCATCGCGATGCTGACCAGGCGGTCGAGGAATTCGTACATGCGCCGGCCGCGCAGCGTGACCTTGCAGCCGACCGGGTAGCCCTCGCGGACCTTGTAGACGGCGATCGACTTGCGCGCCACGGTGACGAGCGGCCTCTGGCCGGCGATCTTGGTCATGTCGGCGACGGCATGATCCATGATCTTCTTGTCGGCGACCGCCTCGCCCACGCCCATGTTGAGCACGATCTTCTCGATGCGCGGCACTTGCATCGAGCTCTGGTAGCCGAATTGCTGCATCAACTGCTTCACCACCGCGTCGCGGTAATGGATCTGCAGGCGCGGTACCGGGGCAGGCCGTTCAGGCTTTCTTTCCTTCGGTTCCTTCTGCTCCGGGGCCTCTCTGGCCTCCCGCGGCTGCTTCGGCTGCTTCGGCGCCGACGGCTGCCTGGCTTCCTTCGGCGCCCGGTCTTCCTTCGCCCCCTTGGCGTCTTTCTGGCCCTTGGCGGCTTCCTTCGCCCCCTTGGCGTCCTTGGTCTTGGCTGCGCTCATGCGTCGATCACTTCGCCGTTGGACTTGAAATAGCGGACGCGGCGGCCGTCCTCCAGCACCCGGATGCCGACGCGGTCGGCTTTCTTGGTGCCGGGGTTGTAGAGCGCCACGTTCGAAACGTGCAGCGGCATTTCCTTGTCGATGATGCCGCCGGTAATGTTTTTCATCGGGATCGGGCGCTGGTGCTTCTTCACCCGGTTGGTGCCCTCCACCAGAACGTGTTCCGCGTCGAGGATGCTCAGCACCGTGCCGCGCTTGCCCTTGTCGCGCCCGTTGGTCACGATGACATCATCGCCTTTTCGTATTTTTCTCATCGTAGTTCTCGATCTCGTTTTTACCGCGGAGGCGCGGAGACGCTGAGAAATTCACTCGTCTTTCTCTGCGCCTCTGCGTCTCTGCGGTTCATGTTTCTTCGTCCCTTACAAAACTTCCGGCGCGAGCGAGACGATCTTCATGAAGCGCTCGGTGCGCAGCTCGCGCGTTACCGGCCCGAAAATGCGCGTGCCGATCGGCTCGAGCTTGGGCGTCAGCAGCACGGCGGCGTTCGAGTCGAATTTGATGAGCGAGCCGTCGCTGCGCCGCACGCCCTTGGCGGTGCGCACCACGACGGCGTCGTAGACCTCGCCCTTCTTCACGCGCCCGCGCGGCGCGGCGTCTTTCACGCTCACCTTGATGATGTCGCCGATGCCGGCGTAGCGGCGCTTGGAGCCGCCCAGCACCTTGATGCACATCACTCTGCGGGCGCCGGTGTTGTCGGCCACGTCCAATACGGACTGCATCTGTATCATCGTTCTCTCGCTTAAAACTTTTTCTCCAACTTGGCCGCCTCAGTTTCCTGGTGGCGGTCAGTATTGGAGCCCGTCCGGGTCGGTCGCCGCGGTCCGCATCTTCATCCGGACCTGGCGAAAATCTTTTTGCTGCAATGCGCCCTGGGTGGAACGTCGGAGCGCTAGGGGTTGCGGATTATACGGGTATGCCGCTGATTCCGCAACGCAAAAACGTGTTCTGGCCTCTCTCTGTCATACGCCGGGGAGCACGAGGGCAGATTCCCCCCCGTTCATCCCCTCAGACGATTTTCGCCTTCTCCACCAGCTGGATCACGCGCCAGGACTTGGTCTTGGAGAGCGGGCGGCATTCCTCGATCCGCACCAGGTCGCCCGGCTTGCATTCGTTGGCCTCGTCGTGGGCGTGGTACTTGCTGGAGCGGGTGATGTACTTGCCGTAGAGCTTGTGCTGCATGCGCCGCTCCACCAGCACGGTGACGGTCTTCTTCATCTTGTCGCTGACCACGCGGCCGGTCAGCTGGCGCTTGTTTGCGGCTTCGCTCATGCCTTGCCCTGCCCTTTCGATTTTTCAGAGAGCAGCGTGCGCACGCGCGCGATGTCGCGCCGCACCTTGCCCAGCTGGCTCGTATTGGTGAGCTGCTGGGTGGCTTTCTGCATGCGCAGGCTGAATTGCGCCCTCAGCAGAGAGTTCAGCTCCGTTTGCAGCTCGTTCGGCGATTTCGCCCTCAGTTCGCCCGCTTTCATCGTCAAATTCTCTCTCAGTCTGATGTAGGGGTGCACGAGGGGAGTATCCCCTCGTTCAACCGCCTAGCCTCCAATCATCCGTGCAACGACCGTCGTGCGCAGCGGCAGCTTCGCCGATGCCAGGCGGAACGCTTCGCGCGCTTCCTGCTCGCTCACGCCGTCCATCTCGTAGAGCACCGCGCCCGGCTTGATCTCGGAAACCCAGTACTCGGGATTGCCCTTGCCGTTACCCATGCGCACTTCCGCCGGCTTCTGCGAGATCGGCTTGTCCGGGAAAATGCGGATCCAGATGCGCCCGCCGCGCTTGATGGCGCGCGACATGGCGCGCCGCGCCGCCTCGATCTGGCGCGCCGTGAGACGCCCGCGCGTGGTCGCCTTGAGCCCGTACTCGCCGAAGCTCACCTTGTTGCCGCGGGTTGCGATCCCGCGGTTGCGGCCCTTCTGCTCCTTGCGGTACTTACGCCTTGCGGGTTGCAGCATTCTTCGCTCCTGATCTCGTGCCCGGCTTGGCGCCCGGCTTGCGCGCGGCGCGCGGCTTCTTCGGCCTGTCTGACGGCGGCGCCTCGGGCGCCGCTTCGGGTTTCGCCGCGCTCGCCAGCGCCGCGGCGACGGCCGCAGCGGGCTGCTCGTGCTTCTGCACCACTTCGCCCTTGAACACCCAGACCTTGATGCCGATGACGCCGTAGCTGGTCTTCGCCTCGGAGACGCCGTAGTCGATTTCCGCGCGTAGCGTGTGCAGCGGCACCCGTCCCTCGCGGTACCATTCGTAGCGCGCGATCTCGACGCCGTTTAGCCTGCCCGAGCTCGCGATCTTGATGCCCTGCGCCCCCAGACGCATGGCGTTGGTGATCGCGCGTTTCATCGCGCGGCGGAACATGATGCGCTTCTGCAGCTGCTGGGAAATCGAGTCCGCGATCAGCTGCGCGTCGACCTCGGGCTTGCGCACTTCCTCGATGTTGACGTGCACCGGCACGCCCATCATCTTCTGCAGCTCGACCTTGAGCGACTCGATGTCCTCGCCCTTCTTGCCGATCACGACGCCGGGACGAGCGCTGTGCACCGTGATGCGCGCGTTCTTCGCCGGGCGTTCGATAATGACCTTCGAAACCGCGGCATGCGCCAGCTTCTTCTTGAGAAATTCACGGACCTTGAGATCCTCGAGCAGCATGGTCGGGAAGTTCTTGTTGTTGGCATACCAGCGCGAAGACCAGTTGCGGTTGAGCGCAAGCCGGAACCCGATCGGGTTGATCTTCTGACCCATCTTTATTTTCTCCCGTCGCCGACCGTCAGAACAATATTGCAGGTCGGTTTCATAATGCTCGCGCCACGGCCCTTGGACTGGGCACGGAAGCGGCGCAGAAAGGTACCGCGATCGACGATAATAGTGGTGATCTTCAGCTCGTCGATATCGGCGCCGTCATTGTGTTCGGCGTTGGCGATCGCAGACTCCAGAACCTTGCGGATGATGACCGCGCCCTTCTTGGGGCTGAACTGCAGGATGTTCAACGCCTGCTCTACCGGTTTCCCGCGGATGAGATCCGCCACTAACCGGCCCTTCTGGGCCGACAAGCGGACGCCGCGCAACTTGGCACTGGTATTCATCTCGGTTCCTTACGCCTTGGGCGCGGCTGCGGGCGCCGCGCCGGGTGCCGCCGCCGGGGTCGGCGCGGATTTCCTGTCGCCTCCCGCCGCGGCCGCCGCGGCCGCCGCGGCCGAGCCGGCCTTGGAGTGGCCCTTGAAGACGCGGGTGTGCGAGAACTCGCCCAGCTTGTGGCCGACCATGTTCTCGGTGACGTACACCGGGACGTGCTGCTTGCCGTTGTGGACGGCGATGGTCAGGCCCACGAAATCGGGCAGGATGGTCGAGCGGCGCGACCAGGTCTTGATCGGGCGCTTGTCATTGGTCTTCTGCGCCGACTCCACCTTCTTGATGAGGTGAGAATCAACGAACGGTCCCTTCTTGATCGAGCGTGCCATGGATTAACCTCCGACGGCCTTGGCGTTACGGCGACGTATGATCATCCCGTCGGTGCGCTTGTTCTTGCGCGTCTTGTAGCCCTTGGACAACGTGCCCCACGGAGAAACCGGGTCGCGTGCCGAGGACTTCTTGCCCTCGCCGCCGCCGTGCGGGTGGTCGACCGGGTTCATCGCCACGCCGCGCACCGTGGGGCGTATGCCGCGCCAGCGCACGCGTCCCGCCTTGCCGATGGATTCGAGCGAATGTTCCTCATTCCCGACCTCGCCGATGGTGGCGCGGCAGTTGATGTGCACCTTGCGGATTTCGCCCGACCGCAGCCGGACCTGGGCGTAGTCGCCTTCCCGCGCGAGCAACTGCACCGACGCGCCGGCGGCGCGCGCCATCTGCGCGCCCTTGCCGGGGAGCAATTCGATGCAATGGATGGTGGAGCCGACCGGGATGTTCTTGAGCGGCAGCGTATTGCCGGACTTGATCGGCGCTTCCGGCCCGGAGATGAGCTGCGCGCCGGCGGACACGCCCTTGGGCGCGATGATATAGCGCCGCTCGCCATCGGCATAACAAAGCAGGGCCAGAAACGCGCTGCGATTCGGGTCGTACTCGAGCCGCTCGACCTTCGCGGTGATGCCGTCCTTGTCGCGCTTGAAATCGACCTTCCGGTAGAGCTGCTTGTGACCGCCGCCCTGGTGGCGCATGGTGATTTCGCCATGCACGTTGCGCCCGCCCCTCTTGTTCTTGTGCTCGACGAGGTGCGGCACCGGCCCGCCCTTGTGGAGATCGGGATTGACGACCCTGACCTGCTGGCGCTGGCCAGGGGTGATGGGTCTCATCTTGACCAGCATTACTTGGCCTCCGCCTGTTCGGCAAAGTTGATTTCCTGCCCCGCCTTCAAGCTGACGTAGGCCTTCTTCCAGTGATTGCGGCGCCCGATGAACTGCCCGAAGCGCTTCTCCTTGCCGCGGACGTTGACCACCGTCACCGACTCCACCTGGACTTTGAACATGAATTCGACCGCCGCCTTGATTTCGGGCTTGGTGGCGCTGGAGTCGACCCGGAAGATCACCTGGTTGTGCTTGTCGGCGACGTAGGTGCTCTTTTCCGAGATCACCGGCGCCAGGACGACCTGCGTCAGGCGCTCTTGCTGCTTGGGATTCGGCGCCGCGCTCATGCGAATATCTCCTCGAACTTCGCGACAGCGCCCTTGGTGACCAGCACCTTGGCGTGCTGCATCAGGGAAATCGGATCGGCATGGCTCACCGTCACCACGTGGACGTTGGGCAGGTTGCGCGAGGACAGCAGCAGGTTCTCATCGATGCTGTCGGTAATGATCAGCACGTCGTCGAGGCCCATGCCCTTCAGCTTCGCCGCCAGCAGCTTGGTCTTGGGCGCGTCCAGGGTGAACGTCTCGACCACGGCCAGCCGGTCTTCTCGCGCGAGCTGGGAGAGGATCGAGCAGACCCCGGCGCGGTACATCTTGCGGTTCAACTTCTGGCTGAAATTCTCGTCCGGCAGGTTCGGGAAGACCTTGCCGCCGCCGCGCCACAAGGGCGAAGAGGCCCTGCCGGCGCGCGCGCGGCCAGTTCCCTTCTGCTTCCACGGCTTCTTGTTCGACTTGTTGACCTCGCTGCGCCCTAACTGCTTGCGCGTGCCCTGCCGTGCATTGGCCAGGAAGGCCGTGATGACCTGATGCACCAACGACTCGTTGTACTCGCGCGCGAACGCCGCGTCGGACGCCGCAACCTTCGCGGTGGGCTTGCCCTGCTCGTTGATCAGTTGGAGTTCCATGGCGCCTCTTACTTCGCCTTCGCCGGCTTGGCGTCAGCGGCGGGTTTACCAGCGGCGCCGGACTTCGCGGCTGCGGCAGGCTTGGCCGGGGCTCCGGCCCTTGCCGCGCGAACGGCCGGTTTCACCATCACGCCGCCGCCGCGGGAGCCGGGCAACGCGCCGCTGATGAGCAGCAGCTGGCGCTCGGTGTCGACGCGCACGATCTCGACGTTCTGCACGGTGCGGTGAGCGGCCCCCAGGTGGCCAGCCATACGCTTGCCGGGGAACACGCGGCCCGGATCCTGGTTCATGCCGATCGAACCCGGCTTGTTGTGCGAGACCGAGTTGCCGTGGCTCGCGCGGTTGGAGGAAAAATGGTGGCGCTTGATGACCCCGGAGAAACCCTTGCCCTGCGTGGTCCCGGAGACGTCCACTTTCTGCCCGACCTTGAAGATGTCCGCGCTGATCGCGCCGCCGATCTTCAGGCTGGCAGCCTCGTCCGGCTTGATGCGGAATTCCTTGAGCGTATGGCCGGCCTCAACGCCCGCCTTGGCGAAATGCCCCGCGGCAGCCTTGTTCACGCGGTTCGCGCGGCGTTTGCCGTACGCGACCTGCACCGCGGCGTAGCCGTCGGTCTCGGCCGTCTTGATCTGGGTCACGCGATTGTTCGACACGTCCACCACAGTCACCGGGACGGTATCGCCCTCGTCGGTGAACACGCGGGTCATGCCGACCTTGCGCCCCACTAGTCCCAAACTCATGTTATTCGCCTTTTATCCAAAGGTGCCGGCTGCAATTGGCCAGCGCTTTTACATCAATGTCGAATGCTGAATTTTGAATGCTGAATCGAAATCGGAGCACTCAACATTAAACATTTAACATTCACAATTTAATTTCGACGTCCACTCCCGCCGGCAGGTCCAGCTTCATCAGCGCGTCCACCGTCTTGTCGGTGGGATCGATGATGTCCATCAGCCGCAGATGGGTGCGGATCTCGAGCTGCTCGCGCGATTTCTTGTCCACGTGCGGCGAGCGCAGGAGATCGAAGCGCTGCTTGCGCGTCGGCAACGGCACCGGCCCCCGCACCACCGCGCCGGTGCGCTTGGCGGTGTCGACGATCTCGAGCGCCGACTGGTCGATGAGGCGGTAGTCGAACGCCTTCAACCGGATGCGGATTTTCTGACTTTTAACCGTTGCCATAAATTAAGTTCCGAGTTCCGAGTTCCAGGTTCCGTGTTCGTTGTTCGGTGTTCGGTGTTCGGTGTTCCGAGTTCGGTGTTCGGTGTTTCGAGTTTTTAGCCCGGAACCTTGAACCCTGAACCCGGAACGCGTTATTCAATAACCTTGGCGACGACGCCGGCGCCGACCGTCTTGCCGCCCTCGCGGATGGCGAAGCGCAGCCCCTCCTCCATCGCGATCGGCTGGATCAGCGCCACCGTGATCGAGATGTTGTCCCCC
>CAZFRR010000057.1:0-17135 GCA_964521405.1 uncultured Streptomycetaceae bacterium
TTCTCGGCGGCGCGGATGATGCGGTCGGCATCGGCGAGAGTCAGCGCGATCGGCTTCTCCACCAGCACCGTCTTGCCGAGTTCGAGCGCCTGGAGGATGGGCTCGACGTGCGCGCCCTCGCTGGAAGAGACGATGACGGCATTGACCTCAGGGCGGGAAATGACCGCGGCATTGTCGCCCGAGTGAAACTGCGCGCCGGTTTTCTGCGCGAGATCGCGCGCTCGCGCCGGGTCCGCGTCGGAAACCGCCAGGAATTTGACGCCGGCATGCTCCGATGCGAGGCGCGCGCGCAAGCCCCCGATGCGGCCGGCGCCGACGACAGCAATACCCAAGTCCCTGCGTTCGATGGTTCCCCCTACGCGTGTCTGCGCGTTGCTAAATCCCCGTCTGCGCGCCCTTCCATTCCTCCGCGGGCAATTGTAGCAGGCGCGAATGACGCGCTTCCGCTTGACCGGAACAGCGCGGCACCTCATGCTCATGCCGAGGAGGAAATAAGATGAACGCCTATGACAAGCGCTACCTGGTTCCCGTGCTGGCCATCTGCGCTGTTGTACTCCCCACGGAGTCCGGCGCGCAGGCCTGGCCCACCCGCCCCATCCGCATGATCGTGCCATTTGCCGCCGGCGGCGGCACCGACATTCAGGCCCGGCTGTTCAGCGCCAAGCTCACCCCCGCCCTCGGCCAGACCCTGATCGTCGAAAACCGGCCCGGCGGCGGCGGGAACATCGGCGCCGAACTCGTGGCGAAGGCGCCGCCGGACGGCTACATGGTGCTGTTCCAGTCGGCCTCGCTGGCGGTGAACCAGACGCTCTACACCAAGTTGAACTACAACGCGGTGCGCGATCTCGCGCCCGTGATGCTCGTCTCGTCCACGCCGCTGGTGCTGGTCGTGCATCCGTCGGTGCCGGTAAAGAGCGTGAAGGAACTGATCGTGCTCGCCAGGGCAAAACCGGACAGCTTCAACTTCGGCTCCAACAGCAGCGGTTCGACCAGCCACCTGTCGGCGGAACTCCTGAAGACCATGACCGGCACCCGCATGACGCACATACCCTACAAGGGGTCGGGGCAGGCCACTACCGCGCTGCTCGGCGGCGAGATCGACATGCTGTTCTCCACCATGCCGCCGGCGGTGCCGCACGTCAGAGTAGGCAGATTGCGCGCGCTAGCCGTCACCACCCTCAAGCGCTCGCCGGTGCTGCCCGACGTGCCGACGATGAACGACACGGTGAAGGGTTTCGAGAGCGACAACTGGTACGGCATGTTCTTCCCGACCGGCACCGCCCGCGAGATCATCACGCGCTACCACGCCGAGATGATGAAGGTCCTGAAGGACCCGGATGTCCGCACGCTGATGGAGCGCGACGGCTCCGAGCCGCTCGGCAGCACGCCGGAGGAATTCGGCGCCTACTTCAGGCGCGAGGTGGAAAAATACGCCAAGGTGATCAAGGCCTCAGGCGCGAAGGCCGAATGAGAGCGGGGATGAGGGAACTTCCGCGTGTTGAACGGCGAGCATCTCGTCCGTTCGAACACGCGGAGTTAAACCGGCGCATCGCGTCCGGATTTAACGGCACTTGGCGGTTCAATTGTTGTTCTTCTTATTGGCGCCTTGGCGCCTTGGCGGTTAATTGTTTGTTTTACTTTTCTCGGCGTCTCGGCGGTTAGCCGTTAATCGACTCGCACGCCGGCGTCCTTGATCACCTTCGCCCACTTCACAAGCTCGCTCTTGATGTAGCGCCCCAGTTCCTCGGGCGGGCTGCCGATGGGGTCGATCGTGTTGTTCACCAGCAGGCTGCGGTAATCCGGCTGGTTGAGAACGCGGACGACTTCGCTGTTAAGTCGCACAACGATTTCGCGCGGCGTTCCGGCAGGCGCGAGCACGCCGTACCAGACGCCTGAGTCGTAGCCCGGAATGCCGGCCTCGGCGACGGTCGGAAGATCGGGCAACGAGGCGGGCCTTTTTGCGGTGCTCACCGCGAGGGCCCGGATGCGGCCGCTCTGCACGTGCGGCCACGACGCGAGCTGGGTTGCGAACAGGAGCTGCACCTGCCCCGCGATCATGTCCATCAGCGCCGGCCCGCCACCCTTGTACGGCACATGCAGCATCTTGATGCCGGCCATGTTGTTGAAAAGCTCCACCGCGAGATGCCCGCCGCTGCCGTTGCCCGAAGAGGAATACGCGATCTGCCCGGGACGCGCCCTGGCGAGCGCGACCAGCTCCTTCACCGACTTCACCGGCAGCGAGGGATGGACCACGAGGATGTAGCCCCCCGCACCCAGCAGCGTGATCGGCGCGTAATCCCGGATCGGGTCGTAGGGCAGCTTCGGGTAGAGGCCAGGGTTGACCGCAAGTTGCGCGGTCAGCGCGAACACCAGGGTGTAGCCGTCCGGGGCCGAGCGCGCCACGGCCTCCATGCCGATGTTGCCGCCGGCGCCGCCGCGGTTCTCGACGATCACCTGCTGGCCCAGGCCCTCGCCCATCTTCTGCGCAAGCGGCCGGCCGATGGTGTCGCTGCCGCCGCCCGGTGGATAGGGAAGCACCAGGCGGATCGGCTTTACCGGATACGGCTGCGCTGCGGCGAACGATGGGGTCAGGCCAAGCAGGACCAACGCGGTAAGCAGACAAATCGAGCCCGCCATCGCGCAGCCGAATGCGGAATGATGAATGATGAATGATGACCTTACGGCCGCAGAAAAACTCCCGGGTGTGCTCTTGCCCATCATTCCTCATTCATCATTCATCATTAGCATCATATCAGCGCAGCCGGGACAGGAAGTACGCCAGGTCGAGGATCTGCTCGTCGCTGATGTGGTAGAGAACATCGGCCATCGAGGCGTCGTAGCCGCGGCGCGAGTTGTCCTTGTACTCCCTCATGGCCTTCACCAGATAGTCCTCGCGCTGGCTGGCGAGGCGGGGCACGTTGCGCTCACCCTGATAGCTCCCCTGGTGGCAGAAGTTGCACCGGTTCTGCTCGGCAAGCACGCGTCCATTCTCGACGCGGTCGGGATCGGCGGGACCGCCGGCCGGCTGCGGCGGCGGCAGTTTCGCGAGGAGATCTCCCATTTTCTGCAGATCGCTATTGGTGAATCCCTGCATCATCTTGTTCATCAACTCGACAACGCGCAGCCGGTCCCGGAGGATCAGCATTTGCACGGTCAGGTAGAACGCGGGCTGCCCGCCCAGGGAAGGCACCTCGGGGATGGACGACTGCCCATTCTCGCCGTGACAGGCGAGGCAGGCGGCGAGCCGCGCCTCGAGCGATTCGGCGGCGTTCGCCCATACCGGCAGGAAGATCAGCGCGGCAACGATGACTCGTGCGAACTCCCGCGCAAAACCGAGATTGCGTTCCAAAATAAAGGATCGGGGGCGAGCGCCCGCCCCCGCATTATCACCAATCAGCGTTTGGCAACCTTCTCGCCGCCGTAAGTCACGCGGTAGACCGCGCCGGCATGGTCATCGGAAACCAGCATCGAGCCGTCCTTCATGACCTGCACGTCCACCGGGCGGCCGAGGTAGGCATTGTTCTGCAGGAAGCCGGAAAGGAAGACCTCCTGCGACTTCACGCTGCCGTCCTTATTCAAGTACGCCACGATGATGTCGCCGCCAATCTTCTTGGTCCGGTTCCATGAGCCGTGGCGCGCGATGAAGATCGCATTGTGGTACTTGGCCGGAAACATCTTGCCGGTGTAGAAGCGCATGCCGAGCGCGGCCGAGTGCGGCCCGAGCAGCGCGGCCGGTTTCTCGAACTCGTCGCACGATTTTCCCCAGCCCATCTCGCGATCCGTGAAGTTGCCCTGGTGGCAGTACGGGAAGCCGAAATGCTGGCCGTTGCGGGTGATGCGGTTCAATTCGTCCTCGGGCAGATCCTCGGAGAGCCAGTCGCGCCCGTTATCGGTGAACCACAGCTCCTTCGTCACCGGGTGCCAGTCGAAGCCGACCGAGTTGCGCACGCCGCGCACGACCGGCTCGCCGATCTTGCCATCGAGACTGATGCGCCGCAGCTGGCCAGTGCCCGCGGGCGGTTCGCAGATATTGCAGGGCGCGCCGACGTTGACGTAGAGCATGTTGTCCGGCCCCAGGCCCATGAATTTCCAGCCGTGCGATTGCGTGTTCATGAAATCGCTGTAGATGACGACCGGCTTGCCCGGGTTATCGAGGTTGTCCTCGATGTTCTCGAGCTTGGAGATCCGCGTGCCCTCGGCGATGTAGAGCGTGCCCTTGTGGAAGGCCAGCCCGTTCGGCCGGTCCATGCCCGAGGCGATCACTTTCACCTCGCGCTTGCCCCCGCGGTCCACGATGGCGTAGACCTTGTCGAGCAGGCGGTTGCTGGCGAACACGGTGCCCTTGTCGCCGATGCGCAGCGAGCGCGCGTTCGGAATGCCGCTGGCGTAGACCTCGATCCTGAAGCCCTTGGGCAGTACGAGCTTCGGCAGCGGCAACTGGTCCACCGGCAGCCCGAACGGATGCGGCGCGACGTTGGCCAGCTGCTTGGCGACTTCGGCGTTGGGAATGTCGCCCCGCCCCGGCACGGTGGTCGGCGGCGGCTGCATGGATGGGATGGGCTTGGACGGAGGCGTATCCCCCGCCTGCTGCGCGGATGCCGGCAGCGAGACAAGAAGGCCCATCAGGGTTGCGGAAAACAGGACGCCCGGCAGCAGCGACGGATGCTTAATCATGATGACTCCCTCTGGTTGGGACACACGGAAGAACCGCGTGTCATTCTGCCACAGGGCCGGCGGGAGCGTCGATGCCGGTGGCCCTTCAGGACTTGGCCTGTAAATCAACGGCTTTCGCTCTGAGTGCCGGGTCGGCGCGCAGCGCAGCCTTCAGTACCTTGTGAGTGGGGGTATGCGGCAGCTCGTCCACGAAAACGACAAAGCGCGGCACTTTCTGCGGGGCGAGGTAACGCCGGCACCACTCGGCGATCTCCCCGGCGGTGCAGGCCTGCCCCGGTTTCAACGTGACCGCGGCCAGGATCTCGTCCTCGCCCAGCTCGCTCGCCACCGCGATCGCCGCCGCCTCGTGCACCGCGGGATGCTCGCCGATCACGCGGTCGAGTTCGGCGCCCGAGATGTTCTCGCCGCGGCGCCGGATGATGTCCTTCTTGCGCCCGACGAAATAGAACCAGCCGTCCTCGTCGCGCCGCACCAGGTCGCCGGTCAGAAACCAGCCGTCGCGAAACGCCGCCTGCGTCTGCTCCGGGTCGCGGAAATAGCCCTGCATGATGATCGGCGTCTTGACGGCCAGTTCGCCGGCCTCGTTCACGGGCACGTCGCGCCCCTCGTCGTCCACCACCCGGCATTGCGCCCACGGGCGAGAGGGATCGGGATGGCGGCCGACCGGCCCCATGCTGCCCGGTTTCTGCGGCCCTTCGAAAGGCGAGCTGGTCACGCCCGGTATCTCGGTCATGCCGAAGCCGCCGACGAGATGCGGGATGCCGAACTCGTTGCGGAAGGTATCGACGACGGGCTGGCGCGCACCGTAGAGCCTGCGGATCCGGTGCTCCTTGCGAAATTCGCTGCGCGGGCGGTTCTTGAGGATGGTGCCGACCGCCTCGATGAGGTTCACCTCGGTCGCGCCGGTTGCAACCGCGGTGTCCCAGAAAGTCGATGCGGAAAACCGCGGCACCACCACCGCCGAGCAGCCCGCCGCCAGCGTCCCCGCCAGCGAGTAGAACAGCGCATTCACGTGAAACAGCGGCAGCACGATCATCACGCGGTCGTCATTCTGCAGGTAAACGCGCTGCACGAACGCTTCGCCGCACAGGACGAAGCTTTTCTGGCTGTGCATCGCGCCCTTGGGGAATCCGGTGGTGCCCGAGGTGTAGATGATGAGACAGGTGGCGTCCGCGGTA
Organism: uncultured Streptomycetaceae bacterium; assembly: GCA_964521405.1. GTDB lineage: Bacteria > Pseudomonadota > Gammaproteobacteria > Burkholderiales > SG8-41 > SG8-41. The sequence continues at coordinate 5,853 of CAZFRR010000057.1, forward strand.
ACGTCGTCCGGTAGCGCGCTTACAGGCGCGCGGTCCGCCTGGTCGGTCAACAACGGCACGTCATCGCGCGCCGCGTCGAGCAGCATGAACCACGGCGCCGTGGCCAGCCCCTCGCAGGCCGAGCGCGCGGTGTCGAGCGTATCGCTCGTCGCTACCACACCGCATACCTCGGCGTGATGCAGGACATACTTCGCCTCCCGCACGCCGAACTCGGGATTCACCGGGACCGTGATGGCGCCGATGCGCGCGCAGGCGAACAGGAGCAGCACATGGCCGATGTTGTTGCGCGCGAGCACGCCGACGCGATCGCCCTTGCGCACGCCGCGCGCGAGCAGCAGGCATGCCGTCTTCCCTGCCGCGGCGGCGAATTCCGCCCAGGTCCAGGTTGTTCCCTCGAACAGGATGAACGGGCGCTGCGGGTCGCGCTGCGCGCGGCTCTCGAACGCGCCGTTCAGGGTGTAGTCGTGCCCGGGGTAGAGCTTGAGGACTTCAAGCGGCTGCTTCATCGTCGAAACAACGAATAGACAGGATTTACATGATTAACAGGATTCAAGAAAAGAACCTGCAAACACCAACCTGTGCTTGATCCTTGATCTTGTAAATCCTGTCAATCCTGTCTATTTTGCTTTTCTTGGCGTCCTGGCGGTTCGATTCTTGTTCTTGCTTTTCGCCGCATCGACCTCGTCGAACACTTCCTGCATCAGGCGCAGCGCGTCGAGCGCCTTGGGAACGCCGGCGTAGACCGCGCAATGCAGCAGCGCCTCGGAGATCTCCTTGCGCGTGAGGCCGTTTCTCAGCGCGGAGCGGATGTGGAGCCTCAGCTCGTGCCGCATGTTCATCGCGGTCAGCGCCGAGAGGTTGAGGAAGCTGCGCACCTTGCGCGAAAGCCCGGGGCGCCCCCAGACCATGGCCCAGGCATACTTGGTGGCAAGCTCCTCGAACGGCCAGGTGTACTCGTTCGCCGTGGCGAGCCGGCGCTCGACGTACTCGGCGCCGACCACCGCCTTGCGGATTTTCAGGCCTTTCCTGAACAGCGGATCTTTCGTAAATGCGGGGCGCATCAGATTTCCTTACGAGTCGGTAATCGAGCGCAGAATGATACTACATGGCTCCGGGGCTTATGCGACCGCGCCACTCTGCGCACGGAAATCTGAATGAGGAATGCGGAATGATGAATGATGAATGCGGAAGGGAGAAATCCACCGCATACCGCGTGTTGAACGGCGACATTATCGTCCGCTCGAACACGCGGAGTTAAACCGGCGATTGGAGAACGGGGCTTCGGCTCCCGTACCCTGGGCGTCCGGATTTGACATTACTTGGCGGCCTTGGCGTCCCCGGATCGAGTCCGGGGCAAGCTTGGCGGTTCGATTGCCGTGTTCCTGCTTTTCCCGGCGGTTCAGCCTTTCCCCTTGATGCCGAGAAAATCCTTCTGCCACTTCTTGTACGATTCGCCGCTCACGAGCTTTTCCATCTCCGCCGCCGTAGCGAGCTTGTCCTTCAGGTCCGCCGCCGCGCCGCCATTGAAGAAATGGGAATAAATTTCCTTCAACGCCTTCACCGCCGCCGGGATCGGCTGATGCCCCTGCAACATCACGCGCGCACCGGCCGTCGCAAAGTCTTCGCGCCTGAGCGAAGCTGGCGCGCCCCCGACCATGACGGGGAGCTTCGCCGCTTCGTGCACGGCTCGCACCTGGTCCACCGACTCCACGCCGACCACGAATATCGCGTCCACACCGCACGCCGCGAACGCCCTGGCCCGTTTCACCGTGCCCTCGGTGCCTTCCACCTTCAGCGCGGCCGTGCGGCCGAGGATGACGGTCGCGGGATCGCGGCGTGCCGCAACCGCAGCCTTCAACTTGCCGACCATCTCCTCGAGCGAGATCAGCTCATCGGCGCCTTCCGTCTGCCCGAAGCGGGTCGGCAGCACCGTATCCTCGATGCTCATGCCCGACACCCCCGCGTGCTCGAGCTCGACCACCGTGCGCATGACGTTCAACGCATTGCCGTAGCCGTGATCGGCGTCCACGATCAGCGAGAGATTGGACGCGCGCATGATGCGCCGGACCTGGTCCGCGAATTCGGTAAGCGTCAGGACGATGAGGTCGGGCGCCGCGAGCGTCGTGTTCGATGCGACCGACCCGGCCAGCATGCCGAGCTCGTAGCCGACCGATTCCGCCACGCGCGCGGACAGGGGATCGTAAACGCTCGCCGGGGACAGGCACTTCGTCCCGGCGAATATTGCGCGCAGGCGCTGGCGTTGCTCAGTGTGATTCATCTCGTCTCCAATCTTGCCAAAACTAATTCAGCCACAGAGATCACGGAGAACACAGAGGGTGGAAACCCAAATCACCCTACCTGCTTGTTTTTCTCTGTGAACTCTGTGTCCTCTGTGGCAAACGCTTTTACAGCGCCAGCAGATCCATGAACTCATTCACCGGCATCGCCTCCAGCCGCTTGCGGTCGAGACAGGCGTTGACGATCGCGTCGCGCCGCTTCGCGGCGAACACGCGCCCGACCGCGCCTTCGAACTTGCTGATCAGCACCGGCATGCCCTCCTCGCGGCGCTTGCGATGCCCCAGCGGATACAGCACCTCCGAGAGCGGGGTCTTGGTGCCGTCCTTGAAAAACACCTCGATCGAGTTGGCGTTGGTGCGCTTCTTCGGATCGTGATATTCCCGCTCGTACTGCTTCGATTCGGCAAGATGCATCTTGGCGCGCAGCCTGTCGATGCGCGGATCGGCCGCGATGTGATCGTAATAATGCTCGGCGGTCATGGTGCCGAAGATCATGCCGATCGCCATCATGTACTGCATGCAGTGATCGCGGTCGGCAAAGTTGTGCAGCGGGCCGCTCTTGTCGAGGATCACCATCGTCGAGTTGTGGGCCCGCACTTCAACGCGCTTGATGTCGTCCAGCCGGTCCTTCACCAGCGGGTGCAGCTGGATCGCCGCTTCCACGCCGGTCTGGCCGTGGAACGCCGTGGGATAGGGAATCTTGAAGAGCGTGTTCTCCATGACATAGGAGCCGAATGGACGCTGGAACCGGAACGGCTTGTCCTCGAACAGCACATGGTAGAAACCCCAGGTCTTCGCCGTCAGCGCGGAGGGGCAGCCGATCTCCCCTCGCATCGCCATCAGCGCGAGCCGCACGCCGCGGCTCGCGGCATCGCCCGCCGCCCACGATTTGCGCGGCCCGGTGTTGGGCTTTCTGCGGAAGGTCGCAAGCGAGTGCCCGTCCACCCATGCCTGCGACAGCGCGTTGACGATCTCCTCATGCGTGCCGCCGAGGAGCCTGGTCACGACCGGCGCGATGGCGATCTTCACCAGCATGGTGTGGTCGAGCCCGGCCGCGGAAAAGCCGTTCTCCAGCGCGAGCCCGCCCATGATCTCGTAGGACTTGACCGCCGACTCGAGCACGTCGCGGATGAAAAGCGGCTGCTTCCTTTCCGCCACGCGCGTGCGGGACAGCCAGTCCGCCACCGCCAGGATGCCGGAAAAGGTGTCGGAAGGATGGATCACGGTCGCGCCGTAGAACGCGTCGTTCCAGTCGAGCCAGCGATTGAGCGCGCCGATATTGAACGTGGCGCGCTCCGGATCGAGCACGTAGGGCGTGCCCGGCACGCGGGCGCCATGGGGAACGACCGTGCCTGCAACGACGGGGCCCAGCAGGCTCACGCACCCGGGATACGACAGCGCCTCCAGGCCGCAGCCGAGAGTATCGATCAGCGCCAGCCTCGCGGTTTCCAGCGCGAGCTCGCTCTTGACCTGGTAGCGTTCGACGTAATCGGTGAGTTGGACGAGAACTTTGTCGGGATTGGGGCGGGTGTTGGTGGGCTGGCTCATGGTGTCGGGGACGGTTAAGGAAGCGGAAGTATAGGACAAATCGCGCTCCCCAATCGGCCGTGGTCCAGCATCGGGTCCGGTGTAAAATCGGCGCGTCATGAAGCAGGAAGACGTGATCAGCCGCGAGGAACTGGCCGCCCTTACCCATGGCTACGCGCGGGTGGCGGGTTACGACAAAAAATCGCTGGCGAAGAAAGCAGAGGCATAATAGCCAAAGCCATGTCCACCGCCCCCACGCAAACTCCCAAGCGACGCGAGTTCTACGACCGCCTCTCGCGGCACGACATGGCGCCGCTGTGGGAGGTGCTGGGCGCGCTGGTGCCGCCAACTCCCACCACGCCCTGCGTGCCGGCGCTGTGGAAGTACCGCGACGTGCGCTCGTTCATCTTGGAAGCGGGCGAGCTGATCTCGGCCGCGGAAGCCGAGAGGCGCGTGCTGGTGCTCGAGAACCCCGGCATGCGCGGCGCTTCGTCCATCACGCACACGCTCTACGCCGGGCTGCAGCTCATCCTGCCCGGCGAAGTCGCGCCGAGCCACCGGCACACGCAGTCCGCGCTGCGCTTCATCGTCGAAGGCACTGGCGCCTACACCGCCGTGGACGGCGAGCGCGTGACGATGCATCCGGGCGATTTCATCATCACGCCCTCCTGGACCTGGCACGATCACGGCAACCCGGGAGCCGAGCCCGTCGTGTGGCTGGATGGCCTCGACGTGCCGATGGTGGCGTACTTCGACGCAGGCTTCATGGAGCGTTACCCGGAGGCGATGCAACCCATCGCGCGGCCGGAAGGGGACTCCCAGGCGCGTTACGGCGCCAACATGCTGCCGCCCGATTACACGCCGCAATCGCTCACGACGCCGGTGTTCTGCTATCCCTATGCGCGCACGCGCGCAGCGCTCGAGCAGCTGCGCCGCGGCGGCGATGCGCACCCCTGCCACGGCCTCAAACTCCAGTACTCCAACCCCGCGACCGGCGGCTACCCGATGCCCACCATCGGCGCGTTCGTCCAGTGGCTACCCCGGGGTTTCGCCGGCAAGCCTTACCGCACGACCGACGGCACGGTGTATTGCGCGGTCGAGGGCCGCGGGCGCAGCCGCATCGACGGCAAAGTGCTCGAATGGCAGGAACAGGACGTGTTCGTCGCGCCGTCGTGGAGCCGCGTGCAGCACGAGGCGGATGCCGATGCCGTGCTGTTCAGCTTCTCCGACCGGCCCGCCCAGAAGGCGCTCGGCCTGTGGCGCGAGCAAGTTCCATGTCCGGATTGAACCGCCGAGGCGCTGAGAAAAACAAAAGGCCGTAACGGAAAAACAACCCATTCACGATTCACCATCCACTATTCACGCCTTTGAAGCTACATGGCTATTTCCGCAGCTCTGCCTCCTACCGCGTTCGCATCGCGCTGAATCTCAAGGGCCTTGTCTACGAGCAGGCGTCGGTGCATCTTTCGCGCAACGGCGGGGAGCAATTTGCACCGGCGTTCCGCAAGCTGAACCCGCAGGCGCTGGTGCCGGTGCTGGAAGATGGCGAGCGCCTGCTCACGCAATCGCTCGCCATTATCGAATTTCTCGAAGAAACCCATCCACAGCCGGCGTTGTTGCCTGCGACGCCGGTTGCGCGAGCACGGGTGCGGGCGCTCGCGCTGGCAATCGCGTGCGAAATCCACCCGCTGAACAACCTGAAAGTGCTGAATTACCTGACCGGCCCGATGGGCCTTAACAACGACACCCGGAATACCTGGTACCACCACTGGATCGCGGCAGGCCTGCAGGCGCTCGAGGCCCGGCTTGCCGCCGAGCGCGAGACCGGGAACTTCTGCCATGGCGATGCGCCGGGACTCGCCGACTGCTGCCTCGTGCCGCAACTCGCCAACGCGCGCCGCTTCAAGTGCGACGTGGCGCCGTACCCGACCCTGTTGGCAATCGAAAAGAACTGCCAGGCGCTCGAAGAGTTCCAGCGCGCCGCTCCCGACCGGCAGCCCGACGCGGAATGAACGCGCCGCGTGCTGGCGCGCATTCATTCAGAGTTCATTATTCCGCAGTAATGTTCCCCGCCTTGATGATCCTGGCGTACTTGGCGACTTCGCGCTGAAAGTAAGCAGCAAGTTCCTCCGGCGTGCTGCCGACCGGGTCGCCGCCCTCCTTGACGATGAAATCCCGGAGATCAGGCGCCTTCAACGCCTTGACGATCTCGGCGTTCAGCTTGGCAACGATGTCCTTTGGCGTGCCCGCCGGCAGAAACATGGCGTACCAGTTGTCCGACTCGAAGCCGGGATAGATGGACAACATGGTCGGCAGGTTCGGGAACGCGCCCGACTTCTTGGCGGTGGTCACGGCCAGTGCCCGCACCTTGCCCTGGTCGATGAACGCCTTGGCGGCGAGCGCGGTGGCGAATTGGAAATCCACTTCGCCCGAAACCATCGCGGTCATCGCCGGACCGCCGCCCTTGTACGCAATATGCTCGAGCTTCGCCCCGGCGAACTGCTTGAGCATCTCGAGCGAGAGGTGACTGGTGGTGCCGGCGCCGTTGGAGGCGCCGTTCAGGCCGTCCTGCCGGCGCTTGGTCAGCGCCACCAGTTCCTGCGCCGATTTCACCGGCACGCTGGGATGCACCACCAGCACCAGCGGCACCGAGGAAATCCAGCTGACCGGCTGCAGGTCCTTGACCGGGTCGAACACGATCTTCTTGTAGAGGCTCACGTTGACCGAGAGCGACGCCGTGGTGAACAGGATGTTGTAGCCGTCGGGTGGAGACCTGGCGATCAACTCGGCCCCGATCAGCCCGCTCGCGCCGGCGCGGTTCTCGAGGACAAAAGTCTGGCCCATGCTGTCGTAGAATTTTCTGCTGAGCAGTCGGCCCTGGATGTCGGTGCCGCCGCCCGGGCCGAACGGCACGATGATGCGCACGGTCTTCGCCGGCCACGCCTGGGCGAATGTCCCGCCCGCGAGCGCCATGCCCGCCGCGACCGCGGCGAGCTGCAGACATCTCCTTCCGCTCACGGCACTCTCCTCATCTGATTGCCTAAATTGTTGAGTAGCGCCCGCAATATCAGCCCTTGTAGATCGGCTCGGGCTGGGTGAAGAACGAATGCAGGATGTGGTACACCAGCAGGTAGTTGATCTGCTGGAAGCTGGCGTGCGAAATGCCCGACATCACGGCGAACTGCTTGTCCGGGTTGGGCAAACGCTTGAAGAACTCGGTCAAATCGTCGAAGCCGGCGATGCCGTCGAACTGGCCGCGCATGATGATTGTCGGCGCCGTGATCTTCGCGGGATCCACCACCGGCAGCTTCGAGCACATGTCCACGTAGGTACCGGTGGGCACCGAGTCATCGAGCGCCAGCACCTGGTCGGCGAAGGCCTCGATCACCCGGTCCTCGGCGCAACCGGGGTGATCGCGGCTGAAGATGCTGCGCATGAACGCGCGGTCCATCGGCCGGCGCTTCATCTTCAGGAATTCGGGCAGCTTCTTGCGCCGCTCCTCCAGCGTGGGGCTGCCCTCGCCGGTCCAGACGAAGGCGTCGAGCGCGAGGCGCTGCACCCGCCCGGGGAAGCGTTGCGCGAATAGCGCCGCACGCAAGGCACCGGAGGAAATGCCGTAGGTGAGAAACTGCTGGGTGCCGCGCGCCTTCATGATGTAATCGGTCGCCGCGGCAAGATCGTCGACGCCGTTGGCGATGTCGCAGTTGATATCGCGCTTCTTGTCCGAGCGGCCGTAGCCCTCCAGGTCCACGCACCAGGTGTCGAAGCCGCGCTCGACGAAGTAATCCATCGCGGACGAATACGGGCGCCCCGTCATCTGGAGGTCGAAAGTGGGCTGCGATGCCATCGAGGAGCCGTGTACGAACAGCACCGTTCCCTCATTTTTCACAGCGGGCTTGGCGGCGCGCTTTTCCCACAGGAAAAGTTTGACCTCGCCCTTATTCGTCCAGTGCTCCTGACCGGTGATTTTCGCTGCGGCTTTCGGCTGATCCAAGATGGCCTCGTCGGTGAGTCGAAGGGAAACTGGGTTTTAAGTTTTGAGTGTTGAGTTTTGAGTTTTGAGTTTTGAGTTTTGAGTTTTGAGTTTTGAGTTTTGAGTTTTGAGTTTTGAGTTTTGAGTTTTGAGTTTTGAGTGTCAGACTTGTCTTGTTTGCGTCACTTAACTCAACATTCAACACTCAAAACTCAACATTGCCTTAATAAGTGGGCTTGGCCCTGAAGTAACGCTCGCGATCGATGGACTTGACCGTGATCTTCTCGACGCGCCCGCCGCGCAGCACATCCAGCGGGACATCGACGCCCGCATCCCCGGTCTTCCACATCTTGGTGTAGAAATCGGCCTGCCCCTGGATCGGCTGGCCGCCGATGCCGACGATCACGTCGCCGGTGCGGATGCTGGCATCGTCGGCGGGGCCTTCCGGCGAAACGCGGGTAACGATCACGTTGCCCTGGACTTCCTGGGAATTGACGCCGATCCAGGGGCGCGGGCGCGCCGCGGACCTGCCGGTGGCAATGAGGTCGCCCAGCATGGGTTTCAAGAGGTCAATGGGCACGAACATGTTTCCGGCGACCTGCGTGCTCGTGCCCAGCGCATCGCCGACCACCAGCGACCCGATGCCGAGCAGCTTGCCTTCCCGGCTGAGCAGCGCCGCCCCGCTCCAGTTGACCGTGGCCGGCGCGGTGTAAATCGCTTCGTCGAGCAGGTATTCCCAGTAGCCGATGAACGGCCGGCGCGATACCACGTACGCCGGCGCAACGCCGTCATAGCCGACGATCAGCACCAGCTCGCGCTCGCCGATAGCGGCGGACTGCCCGAACTGCACCGGCTTCACCGTCAGCGGCCGCAAGGCTTTCAGGAGCCCGAAGCCGGTGGCATTGTCGTAGCCGACGACCGTGGCTGGGATCGTGCGGCCATCGGCGGTGGATAGTTCGACCGTCTCGGCCTCGATGATGAGATAACCGATGGTCAACACCAGCCCGTCCGAGCCGATCACCACGCCGGTGCCCTCGCGCTGCGGACCCAGCGTGCGTCCTGAACGAGCGTTCGCGACCACCTTGCTCTTCACCTTGACCACCGAGAGTGCGTCGACTGTGAGGTCGGACGGGGCCTGCGCCGCCGGCGGCTTGTCCTGGGCGGCAATGGGGGCAGCAAGCCCGATCGCAAGCAGGATCAGCACAAGATGGCCCGCCGCACACGCAATGGCGCGCCAGCGGGAGCCTATCGGGGAATACGCCATGGTTTCCATCATGTGGGCGCCCTCCTTCATAAGGCATATCCTACGACCAAACGGCGAGCTTGGTAATAGTCAGGAGCGCCGTCGTGGCGGGTTGATGAAAATAAATTTCTCCGGCGCACCCGCGCGCCGGCACGCGTGCATGCGCTTGATTTACAATCCCGCTTTCTCTTCTTTCGGGAGTTCATCGTGGAATTGGGACTGAAAGGCAAGGTCGCTGTAGTGACCGGCGCAACCGAAGGCATCGGCCGCGCCACGGCGTTAAGGCTCGCGCAAGAAGGTGCCAGGGTCGCTATCTGCGCCCGGCGCCAGGAACCGCTCGACAAGACTGCGGCGGAGATCAAGAAGGCCGGCGGAGATGTTCTCGCCGTTTCCGCCGACATGAGCAAGACCGCCGACATCGAACGTTTCATGAAGGCCGTGATCGATCGTTTCGGTCGAATCGATATCCTCGTCAATAATGCCGGCACCTCCGCGCGCGGCAAATTCCTGGAAATCGACGACAAGACCTGGAGCGCGGACATCGAGTTGAAAGTATTTGGCGCAATCCGCTGCACGCGGCTCGCTGTCCCGCACATGAAAAAGAACGGCGGCGGCCGCATCGTCAACATCACGATCTCGAGCGCCAAGCAGCCGGGCGCGGAATCCATGCCGACCTCGGTCTCGCGCGCCGCGGGGCTCGCCATCACCAAGGCGCTGTCGAAGGAATACGCCCCGGACAATATCCGCGTCAACACCGTCTGCATCGGCAAGATCAAGTCGGGCCAGCACGAGCGGCGCTATACGCGGGAAGGCAAGAGCGCAGAAGCGTACTATAAGGAAGTGTCCAAGGAGATACCGCTCGGGCGCGTCGGCGAGGCGGAAGAAGTCGCCAACGTGATCACCTTCCTGGTGTCGGATGCGGCAAGCTACGTGACCGGGACCAGCGTGAATCTCGACGGAGGCATCTCCGGGACGCTCTAATCCTGAAACCGCAATTCAGCCACAGAGATCACAGAGGACACCGAGAGTTTCAAGGGGTTGGGTCAGCAAACCACGACACGGGCAAGGCTTGATAATGACATGCGTTCTTGATTTTCCTCTGTGAACTCTGTGCTCTCTGTGGCAAAAAGCTTTTCTCGGTTGTTACGGTGACGGGTGATGGCCAAGACTCCTGACTGGAAGGCGCTGCGCGGCGAGTTTCCCACTGCCGCCCGCTGGACCTACCTCGACGTCGCGCGCAAGGCCATCCCGCCGCGCTGCCAGGAGCGGGCCTTGCAGGAATACGTGCGCGATGTCTACGAGAACGCGGGCGCAGCCGCATGGGCCGCGACCAACGTCGCCGAGACGCGCTCCGTGATGGCCCGGTTGCTCGGCGCCAGGCCCGCCGAGATCGCTTTCACCAAGAACACGACCGAGGGGCTCAACATCGCCGCGCACGGGTTCGATCTCAAGCCGGGCGACAACATCGTGCTCACCAACCTGGAGCACGTGGCAAACGTCTGGGTGTGGAAACACTGGGAGGCCAAAGGCGTCGAGATCCGCTTCGCCGCGTACCGCGACGGGCGCCTTCCGCTCGAGGTTTTCCTGGAAAAGATGGATGGCCGCACGCGCGTGGTGTCCACCGCCTGGGTCACTTACGGCAACGGCTGCCGCGTGAACCTGCCCGAACTCGGGAAAGCCTGCCGCGAGCGCGGCATCCGGCTGGTCGTCGATGGCGTCCAGGGCGCCGGCCTCCTCGCCACCCCGCTCGGCGAGCTGGGCGCCGACATCGTCGCCATCGGCGGTCACAAGGGGCTGCTGGGGCTGACGGGATCGGGCATCGTCTATTGCCGCGAGGATCTCGTGAACGAGCTGAAGACGCCGTTCGTGAAGCAGCCGGCCGCTGCGGGATCCGCGACGGCGCGCGCGCACGTCGTGAGCCAGTTTGATTACATGCGCACCGCGCACCGGTTCGAAGGCGGCAACCCGAATTTTCTTGGCACGCTCGTGCTGCGGCGCGGAGCGGAGTTCCTGCAGTCCATCGGGCTACCGCACATCGAGGCGCGCGTGCGGGAGCTCTCCACCACGTGCCTGAAGCTCCTCAAGTCCGCCGGGCTGAAGACGGCCACGCCGGAGCCGTGGGAAGAACGCGCCCAGATCGTCAGCGTGCTCGTCCCGGACGCGGCCGCGCTGATGGAGCGGCTGCGGGAGAATCACCGCGTTGTCACCAACGTCAAGGACGATGCGTTGCGGATTTCCATGTC
>CAZFRR010000058.1:0-5987 GCA_964521405.1 uncultured Streptomycetaceae bacterium
GCGGCTATCGTCAACAAGCTCAACGCCGAGATGGTGAAGGTGTTCAAGCGCCCGGACGTGCAGAAGCGGCTCACCGACATGGGCGCGGAGTACGTGGGCAGCTCGCCGCAGGAGCACAGCAAGCAGCTCGCAAACGACGTCAGGACGTGGGCGAAGTGGGTGAAGGATACGGGCGTGCGCGTGGAGTAACGGCGCCCGCAGGAGATAGCCGGCATGAAGCTTCGTTGCATTCCAGCAATTGCACTGGCGGCATTCGCCACGGCTGCCTTTTCCCAGGACGCCGCCAACTATCCCAGCCGGCCGATCCGCATGATCGTGCCGTTTGCGCCGGGCGGCGGCCTCGACATCAGCACGCGGCTGATCGGGCAGAAGCTGACCGAGAAATGGGGACAGAACGTCGTGGTCGATTCGCGCCCCGGCGCCGCGACCATCGTCGGGACGGAGATCGCGTCCAAGGCCGCACCGGATGGCTACACCGTGCTGATGATCACGACGACGTTCGCGATCAATCCGGGCTTGTATCCCAAGCTGCCGTACGACCCGGGCAGGGATTTCACGCCCGTCACGCAGTTGAATTTCCAGCCCAACGTGGTCGTCGTTACGCCTTCTTTCGCGGCCAGGTCCATCAAGGACCTGATCGCGCTGGCGAAGGCCAAACCGGGCGAGCTGACGTTCGCGACCCCCGGCGCCGGCTCTGCGCCCCACCTCGCAGCCGAAATGTTCCAGCGCGCGGCGGGCGTCAGCATGATCCACGTGCCCTACAAGGGTATCCCGCCCGCCGTGACCGACGTCATCGGGGGACGCGTCACCATGCTGTTCACGACGACGATATCCGCCGCGCCGCACATCAAGGCGGGCAAGCTGCGCGCGGTCGCGATCACCAGCGGCAGGCGCCAGCCAAGCATGCCCGACGTTCCGACCATCGGCGAGACGCTGCCCGGCTACCGTGCGGAGGCATTCCAGGGAATGGTCGTTCCCGCGGGCGTCCCGCAGGCGATCGTCAACAAGCTGTCGGCGGAGGTCGCGCGCATCGTGCGGTTGCCGGACGTGGCCGAGCGGTTTCAGCTCGACGGCGCGGAACCGGTGGGAAGCACACCGAAGGAATTCGCGGCTTTTCTGAGAGCCGAGATGCAGAAGTGGAGCAAAGTCATCAAAGACGCGGGCATCAAGCCGGAACAGTGAATCGTCTTAGGGGACTGAATCGTCTTAGGGGACAGACCACTAAGCACGAAAGCGCGTTGATCTACCAGCAAATCACCGCTTAGTGGTCTGTCCCCTAAGACCCATTGTGTCGCCTAGCGCTCTCCGCGGATGTCCGCTGCCTTGATGATCCTGGCCGTGGTGGCCATATCGGCCTTGACGAAGGCAGCGGTCTCCTGGGGAGAGGAGCCCACGACTTCCACTCCCAGGTTGGAAAATCTTTCTTTGACTTCAGGCCTGGCGAGCGCGCGCAGCACTTCGCGGTTTACCTGGTCGACAATCGCCCTCGACGTTTTTGCGGGCGCAAACATGGCCGCGGTCGACGCCGACTCGTATCCGGGCAGTCCGCCGGCAGCCGCTACGGTCGGCAATCCGGGGAGCACGGGAGAGGGGGCCGCCGTGCTGACTGCGAGCGCCCGCAATCTGCCGGCCTTGATGTGCGGCGTCACGCCGCTCGAACTGCCGAACATCACTTGTATCTGGTTGCCCAGCAGGGCATTGACCGCGAGCCCGCTGCTCTTGTACGGCACGTGCGTGATCTTGACGCCTGCCATGAGATTGAACAATTCCGATGACAGGTGCGTCGAAGCGCCGATCGCGCCCGCGCCATAATTGAGTTCGCCCGGCTTTGCCCTGGCCAGGGCGATCAATTCCTTGACCGACGTTACCGGCAGCGACGGATGCACGACCAGGATGTTGGGCGCGCGGCTGATCACCGAAATCGGCGCGAAATCCTTGACCGGATCGAACGGCATCTTCTGCAGCAGCGGCCCGCGCCAGAGGCCGTCCGTCATGACCAGCAGGGTGTGGCCGTCGGGCGTCGCCCTGGCGACGGTTTCACTGGCGACGATCGTGCTGCCGCGATTCTCCACGACTATCTGCCAGCCTGCGCCGTCCGTGAGCCCTTGCGCGATGACCCGCGTCGCGAAATCGGTACTGGCGCCTACCCCGGTAGTGAGGAAGCGCATGGTCTTCGTCGGATAATTCTGGCCGGCTGCCGCATCCGCGCCCGGCATCGTCATCGACAGCACGCACGCGCCTGCCACGAAGTGCTTTGCCGATATGAACATGATGGTCTTCTCCTGAACGATCTGCCTGACTGACTGTGTAGCCCGAGTTGCCACAGCGCGCGTCTTAGGGGGCAGTCTTTCCCCTAAGGCCGATCGCGCGATCGTTCGCGCAGAGCTCTCCGGGATGAGAGCCGATCGGGGTTATTTTCACGTTCTGGGCGAGCGCCGGGAATGCGGCGAGCGCAAGGACAATGGCTGCACAAGCGGTCTTCATGTCTTTCCTCCCGGTGAAGTTGAAGCCTACGCGTTACTACGGCACGACGTCCTCCGTAAACCACTCTCCCGGAAGCTCCCGTCCGGCGCCGGCTTCCCGCGCCTTGCGGTAGAGCGCGGCGCCCGCAGCGGCGAACTGAAGCCCGATGCCGGTGAGGTTGAGAAAGCAGCTCCGCTGCTCCGGCGATTTCCGTCCCGGCGCCATGCCCGCGATGAGCTCACCCAGCGTCGGCGCCCGCGCGGTGATGTCCTCGATGCCGGCGATGGCGTGCCGAACCTTTGGCAGCGTGACGCCGCGCGTGACGCTGGTATGAGCTTTCGCGCTGCGGTCGTGGATCGCCACGAGATCGGCGCGCCGCACCGCCTCCGGCGGGAGCTCCTGGCCGCGTATGGTGCCGACGTGCATGCCCGGCTCGAGCCAGTCGGCGAGGAACACGTGCCCGTTCGAGTTCGTCGCGCAGAGGACGATCCCCGCGCCGCGCACGGCTTCCTCGGGCGTGGCCACCGCGCGCATCGGGATGCCGGTCTTCGCGGTGAGTTCGGCGCAGAAGGCTTCGCGCTTTTCGCGCGTGGGGCTGTAGCAGCGGATGACCTCCACCTTGCGCAGCGCGGCGATCGCCATGACCTGCGCGCCCGCCTGCCACCCGGCGCCGATCAGCCCGACGCTCGACGCATCGGAACGCGCCAGGTACTTCACGCCCAGCGCAGACGCGGCGCCGACGCGCATGCGCTGGAGCACGCCGTCGGGAAATATCGCGAGCGGCTCGCCGGTATGCGTGCTGAACAGGAGCACGAGCCCGGTGTAGCGGCCGCCGGGCGCGAGCGGCAGCTTCACCTGCCGCTGATTGCCGAAGGAAATGATGTCCGAATTGAGGCGCACCGCCCCGACGCCCGCGCTGGGGAGCACCCCGCCCATGAGCTTCAACGCATAGACCGCGTCGGCGCGGGCGGTCGTGGTCACCGCGTCGCTGCGGTGGGCGCTTGCCGCGCGCTCGTGGGCCAGCTCGCGGTACGCGTCCTCGAGAGCGCTCATGCACTCGCGCATCGGCAACAGGGCTTCGGCATCGTCGTTCGATAGCAGGAGCATCTTGTGGCTCGTGTAGATTGTTGTAGCATCCGGGCGGTGGGCGCGCGCCCGGCTGACGCGACATCGCGAGGGTACTAGACTGGCGGCCGCCATGCCACACCGGCGACGCATTCAAGGCTATTGGCAGGAGACATCATGAGACTCGAACGCATCCTCTTCGGCGCGGCGCTGCTCGGTCTTGCGACCGCGGCCCAGCCGCAGGCATGGTCGCCGCAGAAGAACGTCGAGATCGTGGTCGCCAACAGCCCCGGCGGCAGCAACGACAGGACGGCACGCCAGGTCGAGAGCTTTCTCGCGAAGCTCAAGCTGGTGACGGTGCCGATCAACGTGGTGAACAAGCCGGGCGGCGGCGGCGCGATCGCCTACGAGTATGTCAACCAGCACGCCGGGAATCCGCACTACCTGCTGGTCGCCACCCCGGCGCTGCTGCTGTCCCATATCGCGGGCACGGGCAGGCTGACCTACACCGACTTCAGTCCCGTCGCTTCGCTCTTCAACGACTACTACGTCTTCGCCGTGAACGCGGACTCACCGATGCGCGGCGGCCGGGACCTCGTCGATCGCCTGAAAAAAGACCCGCAATCGATCGCCATGGGCTTTCCCATCGGCTTGAGCCAGAACCAGGTCGGCGCGGCGCAGCTGCTGAAGGCGATCGGCCGCAAGCCGACCGAGTTGAAGGCCGTCGTCTTCAAAGGCACCTCGGAGGCGGCCACCGCCTTGATAGCACGGATAGGGGACATAGCACGGATAGGGGACAGACCACTAAGGAAGGTCTGAACAACCCCGCGTTCGTCACTCCGGCGAAAGCCGGAGTCCAGTGAAATCAACGTGCTCCTGGATCCCGGCTTTCGCCGGGATGACTTGTTCAGAGTTACCCTAAGCGCTTCCAGGTATTGGCTCGGACCGAGGCGCCCCCTTCTTACCTTCCGTGCTACTTCGCCTTGGCGTGCTGGGCCGGATGGGCGCGGCGGATCGTCGGCGACACGACCTTGTCCGACACGTGGAAGTCCCAGACCGCGGCGCCGCCGCGTTGGGCAAACTCTTCCACCATCTTCGGCAGCTCATCCAGGCGTCTGACGGTCTTGCCATCGACCCCGAAACCGCGCGCAATGGCGGCGAAATCGCAGTAGCCGAACACCGATCCGTCCTCGGGCAACCCCTCCGCGCGAAGCTTGTGCACCTCCGAGCCGTAGGCGCCGTCGTTCATCACGATGATCAGGATGTTCATCCGGTGGCGCTTGATGGTTTCGAGCTCCTGAACATGCATGAGGAGGCTGCCGTCGCCATCGAACAGCACCACCGGTCGATCCGGGCGGGCTGCCGCCACGCCCATGCCGAAGGAAATGCCATTGCCGATCGCGCCGAATTCGCGGATCGAGAGGAACCGCTCCTGCGGGCGCGAAGGCATCTGCGCGAAGAACCAGGAGCAATGGCCCGAGGAGTTCACCATCTCCCAGTCCGCGGGCAGCGTTTTCTCGAGCCCTTCTACCACCAGGCGCGGGTCGAGGAATCCCGGCTCGATTTCGAACACATGGCTGTCGGGTTTCGAATCGCGGATGCGCGCAGCCATGGCCTCGGAGCGCCACGGGGTGGTGCGCGCGGGCAATGCCGCCGTGAGCGCCTCCACGCCCAGTCGCGCGTCGGCGCGCAGGTGGTGACGCGCCACTTCCTGGCCCTGGTTCACCGCCACGGGATCGACGTCGATATGCAGCATCTTTGCCTTCCGCCAGAGTTGACCGCCGCCGCCGGCGTGGTAGGCGAGGGAGCCGCCGACCACGATGACCAGGTCGGCCTGCGCCAGGTACTCGAGCCCGACCTCGGTCGAGAAGCTGCCCGAGATGCCGATGCAGTAGAGGTCGTCGTGGAACAGTCCTCTCGCAGGCAGCGTCGTGGTCAGCAGTCCACCCGTCTTGGCGGCCAGCGCCCGGCATGCGGGCCCCGCCTTGGCTTCGACCGCGCCCAGGCCGGCGAACACGACCACGCGTTCGGCGGCTGCAACCAGTTGCGCGGCACTCGCCACGTCATCCGGATGCGGTGGAATCGGCGAGGGGCGTGGCAGCAGTTGGTGCGAGGGCGTCGGCAATGTCTCCGGTCCGTCCCAGGGCCGCTCTTGCAGATCGAACGGAATGCCGAGCACCACCGGGCGTCGTTCACGACGGGCCTGCAGGAACGCATCGCGAATTCCAATCGGCATGCGCTCAGGCAGATGCAAGGGATGATAGTCGGCGCCCGTCGCCTTGATGATCGGCGCCTGATCGATTCCTTGGTTGTACCAACTGCTCTTGAGCGGCGCCTCTCCGCCAAACACCACCGGCGGCAGATGGGCACGCACGGCCGCCGGCAGCGCCGTGATCAATTGCGTGACGCCAGGCCCGCAGGTGACCGTTGCAACGCCCACCTCCGAGGTCTTGCGCGCG
>CAZFRR010000059.1:0-7165 GCA_964521405.1 uncultured Streptomycetaceae bacterium
TTTCACGACTTAAAAAGCTTCTACGATTCTCCAATTTGGTGAACGGTCGTTACATTGATTTTCCTTGCGTTACCTCTGCGTCTCTGCGCCTCTGCGGTTAGCAATCGCCGTTTTTAGGTAGTACAGGTTCTAGAACGGCAGCGCGGCGTCCTTCTTGACCGCCAGGATCACGCGGCGGAAATCTTCCTGGATGCGCTTCAGCGCCGCTGCATCGTCTGCCTCGAAGCGCAGCACGACGACGGGCGTGGTATTGGACGGGCGCGCGAGCCCGAAACCGTCCGCGTATTCGACGCGCAGGCCGTCGATGGTGATGATTTCGCGCGCGCCGTCGAACTTCGCCGTCTGCCGCAACTTGTCGATCAGCGCGTAGTTCTCGCCTTCGGCGAGCTTCAGGTGCAACTCCGGCGTGCTGACTGCATCCGGCAGCGCCTCCAGCACCGCGCCCGGGTCCTGGCTGCGGGAGAGGATCTCGAGCAGGCGCGCGCCCGCGTAGAGCGCGTCGTCGAAGCCGTACCAGCGCTCCTTGAAGAAGACATGCCCGCTCATCTCGCCCGCGAGCGGCGCGCCCGACTCTCTCAGCTTCTGCTTGATGAACGAGTGTCCCGTCTTCCACATGACCGGCTTGCCGCCGTGCTGCTTTATCCACGAAAACAGATTTCTCGTGGATTTGACGTCGAAGATCACCTCGGCGCCCGGATTGCGGCTCAATACGTCGGCCGCGAACAGCATCAGCTGGCGGTCGGGATAGATGATCTTGCCGCTTTTCGTGACGACCCCGAGCCGGTCGCCGTCGCCGTCGAACGCGAGCCCCAGCTCGCCCTTGCCCGCGGCCAGGGCATTCTGGACGTCCCTCAGGTTTTCCGGATGCGAGGGGTCGGGGTGATGATTGGGGAAGTTTCCGTCCACCTCGCAGAATAACTCCACCACTTCACATCCCAGGCGGCGGTAGAGCTCGGGCGCAGTGGCGCCCGCCACGCCGTTGCCGCAATCCACCACCAGCCGCATCGGTCGCGCCAGCTTGACGTCGGACAGGATGCGCTTGAGGTAATCCTCCCGCACGTCCGCCTGGCGGTAGCCGCCGGCCCCGCGGGCGAGACGGCCATCCCCGATGCGCGCTTTCAGCTGCTGGATGGCCTCGCCCGCGAGCGTCTCTCCGGCCAGCATCATTTTCAGCCCGTTGTATTCGGGCGGATTGTGCGAGCCGGTCACCATCACGCCCGACAGCGTGTCGAAGCGGTGGGCGGCGAAGTAGAGCATGGGGGTGGCGACCTGCCCGACGTCGATCACGTCGATGCCGCTCGCCTGCAGCCCGGCGGCGAGCGCGGCGGAGAGCTGCGGACCGGACAGGCGTCCGTCGCGGCCGATGGCGACGGCGGAGCGGCCGCGGTCGCGGGCCTCCGATCCGATTGCCCGGCCGATTTGCTCGACGATCCCGGGGGTCAGGGTGCGGCCGACGATGCCGCGGATGTCGTAGGCCTTGAAAATTTCGGGCGGAAGTTTCACGCGCGTGGAAAAAGAACAATGGACAGGATTTACAAGATTAACAGGATTAGAACCGCGTTAAAAATCATGTAAATCCTGTTAATCCTGTCGATTCAGGTTTCGTTCTTTGCGTCGAAGAAGCCGAGCACGCGTTGCGGCAGCCAGTCCAGGTTGCCGGGAAACGCGCCGGAGACGAACCCGACGTGCCCGCCTTCCGCCGGCTGCTCGAGCGTCACCGACCCGGACACCTCGGCCGGGCCGGGCAGCGCCGGGGCCGGGAGAAACGGGTCGTTTCTCGCGTTGATGACGAGCGTCGGGACGCGGATATTTCTCAAGCCGGGCTTGCTGCTCGCTCGCGTCCAGTAATCGTCGGTGTTCCTGAAACCGTGCAGCGGCGCCGTGACGAGGTCGTCGAATTCGCGCAGCGTGGATGCCGCTCGTAGCCGCGCTGCTTCATACAAGCCGGGGTAACGATCGAGTTTTTCTAGCGACTTCACCTTCAGGCTGGATAGAAAATTGCGTGCGTAGAGCAGGCTGAATCCCCGCCCCAGGGCGTCCCCTGCGGCCATCAGGTCAAGCGGGGCCGACACCGCCGCCGCCAACTCGACCACTTCCCGTGCGGAGGCGCCACTTTCGCCGAGCCACTTCAGGAGCGCGTTGCCGCCCAACGAAACACCGATCGCGAACAGCGGGGCGCCAGGGTTCTGTTCGCGGAGCCGGCGCAGGATCCAGTCCATTTCCCGCGCGTCGCCCGAGTGGTAGGCGCGGGGCAGGCGATTGGGCTCGCCGCCGCATCCCCGGAAATGCACCGCGACGCCGCGCATTCCGCGGGCGCGCAGCGCCGCCATCAATGCGAGCGAGTAATGACTGCGGGATGAACCCTCGAGGCCATGAAACAGCACTACCAGCGGAACTTCTTTTTGAACCCGGAACCCGGAACCCGGAACTTGATCCTCGGTCCAGTCGAGATCGATGAAATCGCCGTCCGGAGTGTCCCAGCGGGCGCGCCGGTACTCGACCTGCGGCCGCGGCAGCAGCAAGGCCGCATAGAGGGTCTGCGCGTGGCCGCCGGGGAGCCAGAACGGGGCGCGGTAGGAGGACATGGGAGGGATGAGGGATGAGGAGAACAGTAGCGAGTGCTGAGTCCTGAGTGCTGAGTTTCTCCCACCACCCCGTCTGCTTCGCATCCACCCCTCCTCAGGCAGGAGGGGGGAGTCCTTAAATACCCTGCTTGCAGGAAAGCGTGTTTCGAACGTTCCCCTCCTGCCTGAGGGTGAGGCGGGGTTTCGAAGAAGGTGCCTGCGCACCTTCGAGCCGCCGAACGCCAGCCGCCTCTGTGCGGTTGGCCGGGCGGGGTGGCACCGAAGGTGACGGGGTGGTGGGAGTCGAATCACGAATCACGATTCACGCTCTTGAGGTGCTGCCCGCGCAACAAAAAAGCGGGGCCGCGAGGCCCCCGCTTTTTTTTGCCCGGGCGGCGCTCAGTTCTTGTAGGAAGTGTCGACCCTGTCCAGCTTGCGCAGCATGGCTGGCCATTCGAGCAGACCGTAGCGGCGCCGCACGCCCGACTGCATCTGCTGGTTGCTGTATTTCACCACTTCGCCGGGCGGCATCTGCAGCTCGGTGTTGCAGGAGAGCGCGGTGACCTGGAGCTGGCAGGCGCGCTCGAGCCGGTACATGTTGTTGAAGCATTCCGGGATGCTGGGCGCGACCGTCAGCAGCCCGTGGTTGCGCAGCACCATCGCCTCGCGGTTGCCGAGATTCTGCACCAGGCGTTCGCGCTCCTCCAGCCGCAGGGCCACGCCCTCGTAATCGTGATAGGCGATGTCGGAGAAACGCATCGAGGACTGCGCGATCGGCAGGATGCCGCACTTCATCGCGGAGACGGCCATGCCGGCGAGCGTGTGGGTGTGGATGATGCAATCCACGTCGTGGCGCGCGCCGTGGATGGCGCTGTGGATCACGTAGCCCGCCTCGTTGACGTCGTAGTCGGTGTCGTTGAAGAGCACCTTGCCGTCGATGTCGATCCGGATCATGGAGGAGGCGGTCATCTCCTCGTAGAGCATGCCGTAGGGATTGATCAGGAACTGGTTGTCCGTTCCCGGCACCCGGGCGGAGATGTGATTGGCGACCATCTCGATCATGCCGAAGCCCGCCATCAGGCGGTAGCACGCGGCGAGATTGACGCGCGTATCCCATTCTTCCCTGCTGACCTGCTCGCGTACCGACTTTTTGACCCGCATGGCTGGGGCGTTCATGGCTCGCTCCTCCAATGACTAGGCGGCAATTGTAGTCCTATGCAACGGGCCACGAAACCGGGTTTCCACATACTGAACCTCCGCCGGGACCGCCCGGCGGGTTCCGAGTTCCGAGTTCAATGTTCCGAGATTAAAGTTCCAAGTTCAAATTCGGAACTCTCGAATTACAGCCCACTCCAACCTTGAACCCGGAACCCGGAACCCGGAACCCGGAACCCGGAACCCGGAACCCGGAACCCGGAACTCGGAACTCGGAACTCGGAACTCGGAACCCGGAACTATTTCTTCTTCGTGTAGGCGGCGGCGCTCGTGCCCGCCAGACGCCCGAACACCGAGCCGGAAGTGAGTCCCGTGCCGCCAGGGTAGTTGTGGTAGAAGATGCCGCCCACCAGCTCGCCCGCCGCGTAGAGGCCGGGGATGGCGTTGCCGCCGGTGTCCTGGACTTCGCCGTCGTTGCTGATCTTCAGGCCGCCGAAGCTGAAGGTGACGCCGCAGGTGACGCCGTAAGCCTCGAACGGGGGCTCGTCGATCGTGTTCGCCCAGTTCGATTTGTTGATTCTCAGGCCCGTGGTGCAGCGCCCGTCCTTCACCGCCATGTTGTAGGGCACATCCTTGCGCACCGCCTTGTTGTATTCGAGGATCTCGCGCAATGCGACTTCAGAGTTCACGCCGTCCATTTTCTTCACCAGCTCCTCCAGCGTGTCGGCGCGCACCTTGGTGACCTGCTTGATGCGGTATTCATCGCGCAGCGCGGGGATGATCTTCGAGTCGAAAACCTGCCAGGCCAGCATGCCGGGCTGCTCGAGGACGACGCGCCCGTACTTGGCGTAGGTGTAGTTGCGGAAATCCGCGCCTTCGTCCACGAAGCGCTCGCCGTTGGCATTCAACATGATGCCCCACGGGTAGCTGTGCTTCTGGAACTGGTCGCCGACGTTGACGTCGCCGAAGGGCGGCGCGTTGAGATCCCAGCCCACCGCGTGGCAGCCGGACCAGTGGCCGTAGGGCATGGCGCCGATGTCGAGCGCCATCTTGATGCCGAGGCCGGTGTTGTAGCGGGTGCCGCGCACCTTGGCGAGATCCCAGCCCGGGCCGAGGTAGCGCGCGCGCATCTCGGCGCTGGATTCGAAGCCGCCGCACGCGAGGATCACCGTTTTCGAGTGGATCTCGACGTTCTTTCCCTTATGCTTCGCGCGCACGCCGAGCACGACCCCTTCGTCGTTCGTGACCAGGCTCAATGCCGGCGTCTCGTAGAAGATCTTGATGCCGTCGCGCGCGCAGGCCTTGTGCTCGTTGTCGACCATGCCGGCGCCGCCGCCCCAGGACTCCGCGGCGAGCCCGCCCCAGAACTTGTAGCGCTTGCCGCCGTCGACCTTGTAGGACTGGCGCCCGTAGCTCGCCTGGAACTTGACGCCTTTCTTGCGCATCCACACGATGGTCTCGAAGCTGCGCGAGATCAGGATTTCGCAGAGGTCGGGATCGGTGCGGTACTGCGTGATGCGGCCCATGTCGTCGTAATAATGCTCGGCGGTGTAGGAGCCGTAGTCGTGGGTTTTCTTTTCCTCTTCGGTGAGGTCGGGAATGATCTGCGCGAGATCGTCGACGCCGTTGAAGACCACGCGCATGAGGCCCCCGGTGTAGCGGCTGTTGCCGCCGCTGTCGTCGACCGGCGCGGCTTCCAGCATGATGACGGAGGCGCCGTTCTCGCGCGCGGCGAGCGCTGCGCAGCACGCGGCGTTGCCGGCGCCGACCACGATGACATCAGGTTTGCCGAAATCAGGTTCGCTCATAACTTCCCTTCAGGATATGGAATTACCGCGGAGGCGCGGAGGAACGGAGAATAGCAATAATCAGAATAGAAAACCATGCGAGTCCACATTTTCACACTGTGACCCTGTTGGGAGACAGGTTCCGCGCCCGAGTGGACAAGATTACTCCGCGTCTCTGCGTCTCGGCGGTTAACGGGCTGCCGTCAATGCAAGGTTTTCGGGGGCGCGGCTCGGCGCGGCTCGGGCTCGGCGCTCACCGTGGCCGGCGCCGGCGATGCGTGGTGCGCGACCATGCGCCATCCACGTTCGGTCCTCAAGTAGACGTTGGTTGCAATCACGGGGCTGCGCGGGCGCCCCTCGCCCGCCACCGTGATGTACTCGTAGACGCTGTGCACCGACAGCATCATGCCCTGGACGTGCTGTTGCTCGCGCAGCTGGAAGCGCAGGTTCTGCCCGCTAGCGAAAATCTGGCGCCAGGATTCACGCACCCGCTCGACGCCGGAGAGCCGCGCGCCGTTGGGATGGACGCAGTAGATATCGTCGTCGTCGGCCCAGACCGCCATCATCGAGTCGAGGTCGGCCTTGGTCAGTGCCTCGTAGAACGCCGATTCGGCGTCCAGCGGGCTGGCGAACAGCGCTGGTTTCATCTGCGCGGGCATGTGAGCACGGGGCGGTTCACGAAATTCTATCAAAATCAACGGCCGCCAAGACCCGGTCCGGCGTCAGCTGCATCATGCAGTTGAAATGCCCGAGCGGGCACTCGCGCTGGAAGCAGGGGCTGCAGGGCAGCTCGAGCCGGAGTATCTGCGCGCTCGGCGAAAGCGGCGGGGTAAACGCGGGGCTGCTGGAGCCGTAGAGCGCGATGAGTGGACGGCCGAGGGCGGCGGCGACGTGCATCAGCCCGGAATCGTTGCTGACCACCAGCGAAGTCGATGCCAGGAGATCGATCGCCTCGGTCAGCGTCGTGTCACCGCACAGGTTGCGGCAGACGCCGCCCGCGGCCTGCTCGATTTCGGCCCCGGTCTCCCGGTCGCCCTGCGAGCCGATCAGCCAGACCGCGCAGCCGCGCGCCGCGATGCCTTGCGCGAGCTCCGCGAAATAGCGCGCCGGCCAGCGCTTGGCCGGTCCGAATTCCGCACCCGGGCAGAGCGCGGCCGCCGGCCGGCCCCGGTCAAGGTGCAACCGGTCGATTACGGCGCGCCGCGCCGTCTCGTCCACCCGCAGGGCGAGGGTGGGCAACGGCGGCTTCAGTTCTTCGCCGAGGGGCAGGCCCAGCGCTGCGTAGCGCTGCGCGATCTGAGGCAGGCGCTCCTGGTCCAGGCGGCGTGCGTCGTTCAACAGCCAGTGGCGGAATTCCCCGATGTAGCCGGTGCGGGTGCGGATGCCGGCAAAGAAGGGCGTCAGCGCGGACTTGAAGGTATTGGGCAGGACGATGGCCTGGTCGTAGCCTTCCTGCGCGAGTTCCTTTCCGAGGCGGCGGCGTTCACCGAGCTTCAGGTCGCCGTGGGAGAAGGGGCTCTCGATCGCCCGCCTGACCTCGGGCATGCGGTCGAGCAGCGGGAAGGTCCAGTGCGGCGCGAGGACATCGAGCGCGAGACCGGCGTGGCGCGCGTGGAGCAGCTTCAGGAGCGGCTGCGCCAGGACCATGTCGCCGATCCA
>CAZFRR010000060.1:0-5375 GCA_964521405.1 uncultured Streptomycetaceae bacterium
CTACGATGCGCAGATCACCTGGGACCGCCTGCTGTCCAGCTCCGCCGAGCACGGCGTGACCACGGTCGTGATGGGCAACTGCGGCGTGGGCATCGCGCCGTGCCGGCCGGCCGCGCGCGAGTGGCTGACCGATGATCTCGTAACCGTCGAAGGCATCGACAAGGAAGTGCTCGTCGAGGGCGTGCAGTGGGAGTGGGAAACGTTTCCGGAATATCTCGACGCGGCGGAGCGCCGCGGCTCGGCGCTCAACCTCGCGTTTCTCGCTCCGATCACGCCGTTCCGCACCTACGTGCTCGGCGCCGAGGCCAACGAGCGGGCCTCGACCCCGGCTGAGACGCGGACGATCGCTGCGATGCTGGACGAGGCGATCGAGGCCGGCGCCTGGGGTTTTACCACCACCGCCAACCGGCAGCACATCGGCCACGGCGGCAAGCCGCTCGCCGCCCGGCTGGCGAGCCGCGACGAGTTGGCCGCTTACGCCGGCGTTCTCAAACGGGTGAAGCGCGGCGTGATCGAGCTCGCGCTGACCAAGCGCTACGCCACGCTCGCCGAGGACGAGGAGGACTTGCTGAAGTTCCTGCTCGATGCGGGCGAGCGTCCCGTCACCTGGCTCTCGTTGAGCAACCTCGTCGAGAAGCCCGGCGCGGTGGCCGAGATCCTCGACCGGGTCGAGCCGTTGATCCGCCGCGGCGGCATCCCGCAGATGCTCACGCGGCCGTTCGTGTTCGACATGAACCTGCGGCGGCCTTTCATGCTGACCGAGATGAGCACGTCGAAGCCCCTCTTCGACGCCGCGTTCGAAAAGCAGATGGAGATCTACGCCGACCCCGCGTTCCGCGCGGCCTTCAAGGAAGAGCTGAAGCAAGGGCGCAAGTGGAACGGCGCCGTCCGGGGCACGACCGTGGTGTCGGTCGTGAACCCCGAACTCAAGGCATACGAAGGCCGCAGCGTCGGCGAGATCGCGGAGGAGCGCGGCCAGGATCCCAATGATGTCTTCTTCGATCTCGCCGTCGCGGACAACCTCCAGGTCAAGTTCGTCGTGCCGCGCGCCAACACCGATCCGGAGCAGCTCGCCGACATGATGCGGGACTCGCGCACGCTGATCGGCCTCTCCGACGCCGGCGCCCATCTCGACATGCTGTGCGAGTGCGGCTATCCCACCTACCTGCTCGCCCACTGGGTGCGCGAGAAGCGCACGCTCACACTGGAGCGCGCGATCCAGCGCATCACCTCCGAGCCGGCGGATTTCTTCGGCTTCAAGGACCGCGGCCGCCTGCAAGCCGGGGCGGCGGCCGACATCGTGATATTCGACGAAGCCACGGTCAACTCGCCGGTGCGCCCCTCCCCGGTGAAGGATCTCCCGGCGGGCGGCACGCGCCTCTATTGCAAGGCCGAGGGCATCTCCCAGGTCCTCGTCAACGGCCAGGTGCTGTATCGCGACGGCCGGCACACCGGGGCGTTGCCGGGCAAGGTTCTGCGCGCATCCTGATGAACTAAGAACCGCTAAGCATTCGGGCGCGCGGGGCAGTATCATTGCCTTGTGGGTCGAGCAGTCCGTTTACAGCGAATTGGGGAGGAGCTGATGAAGCAATCGAATCTTGCAATGATAGTGGTCTCAGCGCTGGCGTTTGCAACGTGCGCTCAGGCAGCGCAGCGAGCGGCCACCGAGAGCGCGAAGGACTATCCTTCGCGGCCGATTCGCGTCATCGTGCCGCAGGCGCCCGGCGGCAGCAACGACATCATGGCCCGCTATGTCGGGGCCCAACTCACCGAGCGCCTCGGCCGTCAGGTGGTGGTCGACAACCGCGCGGGCGCCGAAGGCATGATCGGCACCGAGATCGTCGCGCGCGCCAACCCCGACGGCTACACTCTGCTGATGGCCTCGACGGCGTTCACGATGAATCCGGCGGTGGTGAAGAAGCTCCCGTACGACCCGATCAAGGACTTCGACTTTGTCGCGACGTTCGGAAGAGCGCCGGTCGTGATCACCGTGGGGCCGGGCGCGCCGGTCAACTCGCTGCAGGAACTCATTGCGCTGGGCAAAGCCAAGTCGAACTACATCACGATGGCTTCGGCGGGCGGATTCATGCACTTCGTGTCGGCGATGTTTCGCAGCCATGCCGGGTTCAAAGGGGAGATCGCGCTCTACAAGGGCGGCGCCCCGGCGTTGATCGACGTGATGTCGGGCCAGGCGCACATGGCGGTGGCGACGATCCCGACGTCGAATACCCATATCCGTTCGGGCAAGATCAAGGCGCTGGCGGTCGGAGCCACGAAGCGCGCTCCGAGCCTGCCCGACGTGCCCACTACCGTCGAGGCGGGGCTGCCGAGTTACCAGGCGGAGATCTGGTGGGCGTGGGCGACGACGGCAGGCACTCCGCCCGCCGTCATCAACAAGTTGAACACCGAGATCGCGGCGATACTCGTGCTGCCCGAAACCGCGAAGCGGTTTGCCGTCGACAGTGCGGAAGTCGACATCCGGACGCCCGCCGAAATCCGCAAGATGATCCCGGCCGACCTGGCCAAGTGGGCCAAGGTCGCCCAGGACGCCGGAATGCAAAAACAGTGATCTGAAAAAGGAGCCTGCCCATGGCAAAGCTGCGGCACATCGCGATGGTGGTCGAGGAAATGGAGAAGACCGCCCAGTTCTACGAGAAGTCCTTCGGCCTGGAACGGGTGCGGCAGTCTCCCACCGCGATCGGGCTCTCGGACGGGGTCGTGAGCCTGGTGATCATCCATCCGTCCAACGTTAACATGAAGGGCGACGACCGCCGGGGCCTGCATCACCTGGGATTTCTCGTCGATGACGTGGAGCGGGAATCCGCGAAAGTCGAAGCCAACGGCGCCGCCCGCCACGGCGCGATCGTCAACGCCGAGGCCGGAACGGAGTCCGAGCGCAAGTTTCTGGATCCCAATGGGCAGGTGTTCGACCTGACCAGCCCCGGCTACGCACGAGACGTCTGGCGCATTACGGTGTAGTACTCGAGAGAAATCAGGGACAAGCCGGGCCGGCCCGGATTTCCCGGCCTTGACCTACATCAATACGCCGCTCCCGGCCCTGGGGGAGGATGGTTCTGGCGTACTCGCCGCCCACTGCCATGCCCAGGGTCCTCGACATCATCCGTGACGAGCACCGCTCGATCTACGCTGTCCTCGACGGCCTGCGCTACCTCGCGCGACACAATCTCACCGCCAGGTTGACGATCGACCCCAAGGTATTCCGCGCAATGCTTAATTACCTGGAGACCTACGCCGAGCGCCTGCACCATCCCAAGGAAGAGCACCTGTTCGCGGCCCTGCGCCAGTTCGGCCCGCAGGCCGAGGCGGTGCTTGCCCGGCTCGAGCGCGACCACGCCGGCGGCGAGCGGACCCTGCGCGATCTCGACCATTGCCTCGCCCGCTGCGAGGCCGCGGGCGAAACCCGGTTCGCCGCTTTCGCGAACGCGGTCGAGGACTTCGTGCGGGACTACCTCCAGCACATGAAGAAGGAAGAGGATGAGGTTTTCCCGCTGGCCCTGAAGCTGCTCAGCCCCGGGGATTGGGCGGTGATCGATACCGCTTACGCCGAGGACCACGACCCGTACGTCGCCGCGCAGGAGAAGCGGGATCTCGGGGAAATTCTCGACCGCATCGTGAGGCTCGCCCCGCCACCCATCGGCGTGGGCCCCGCCGCCTGAAGCAAGTCGAAAGGCGAAAGTCGGAAGTAACACCTGTTACCCAGGGCCCTTCTCGACTCTCGCCTTCAGGGAGCCGCGGCCGCGGCTCTCGGCATTACGCGGCGGCTCTTTCGCGCTGCGCGACCTTGGCGGCGCGCGCGAGCATCGCAGCCGCGTTGCGGTGCAGGATTCTCTCCCGCGCCTCCTCGCTGATCTGCGCTTCCGCGAGCGCCTTCGCGGTCCACTCGCAGCCGAATTCCGTGCCGTCGGTGCCGCACACGATGCGCTCGGCGCCGTAGAGGCGCACCCCGGCCTCGATCGCGCGCGGGCCGAACGAGTTGCAATCGACGTAGACGCTGGCGCGCCGGAACCGCGCCGACGGCAGCTCCTCCTTCGGCGTGTCGAGGAGGCAGCGGTGGTCCATGCGTTCGACCTCGTAGGGGATGTTGCCGCCGAGATTGTGCAGGTAGATCGTCACATCGGGGTAGGGCTTGAGAAAATCGGTGAGGCACAGCGTCATCATCGCGGAGGACAGGCTCGCCTGCATGTCGAGCGTGCCGTTGCGGCGGCGCAGGTTGTCGGTGTCGCCCGCGTGCTTGGGGAAGGAGTCGCCCGGTAGCGGGCCGTGGTGAACGAAGAGCAGCGCGTGGTGCCGGTTCGCGACCTCGAGCAGCGGGCGCATCTTCTCGGCGGCCTTGGCGGTGAGAAAGCCGTTCCCCGGCACCTGCGCGCCGACGATGCCCGGCAGCCCCAGCGCGCGCTCGAACTCCGCGGCGGCGGCGGTGATGTCCGTGAGCGGCAGCGCGGCATGGGCGAGGAAGCGGCCCTCGTACGCCTGGCAAATCCCGGAAAGGGCGTCGTTGACGAGGCGGCACAGCGGGACGGACACCTCGAGCGGCTGTCCCTCGACCCAGCAAAACGAGCCGAGCAGCGACAGCACGCTGGTGGTGACGCCCTGGCGGTCCATCCGGGCGAGGTGGAATTTCACATCATCGAACGCCTTGGCGAGCGGATCCTCGCCGTAGCGTGACTTCAGCACCTCGACGCCGTCCGCATTGCGCTCGATGCGCGGATTCCGGGCCCGCGCGCGCAGCGCGTCGGTCAGCTCGGCAGGTCTCCAGTGGGCATGCATGTCGATCATGGCGGTCTCCTTCATGGATGGTTCAGCAGTTTAACCCAGAGGGCATCAGAGTGGCTCGGCTTGGCACCTTTGATAGAGGTAGTAGCCTCTACTCCCTCCCCCCTCCCCCCTCATCCCTCGGGCGCAGCTGCCAGGTCATCATTCATCATTCCCTCATTCATCATTCCGCGTAGCGCCCGGTCATCCCTCATCCCCGCCTTTCGCCTCCCGCGGCTACTTGATGTCGAGCAGCGTCGCGAGATTCTTCCACAGGATCTTCTCCTTCTCCTCCGGCGTCAGCGACTTGAGATTCTGCACCCACGCCACCGGCGAGGGCTTCCAGCCGACGAACGGCCAGTCGCTGCCGAGTACCACGCGGTCGGCGCCCACGCGGTCGATCAGAAAGCGCAGCGCTTCCTCGCTGGGGACCACGGTGTCGTAGTAAAGCTTTTTCTGGTAATCGCTCGGCTGCTTCGGAGTGCTGCGTGTCGCAGGGCGCTCGTTCCAGTTGCGGTCGAGCCGCCCCATCGCGAAGCAGGCGGGTCCGCCGCCGTGCGCGATGCACACCTTGAGATCCGGGCACTTCTCCAGGACGCCGC
>CAZFRR010000061.1:0-3210 GCA_964521405.1 uncultured Streptomycetaceae bacterium
GGCGGCTTGTCGCCCAGCTGCTTGACGATCTGCAGCGCGCCGGTCGGCTCCGGGCCGTACGCGCCCGCGAGTCCGATCACGGCCCACATCGTGTGCGCAAAGCTGGTGGGTTTCTCGCTCGCGGTGTTCATCGCGACCCACGATCCGTTGTCGAGCGCCGCCGGATCCTTGCTTTGGTGCCCCAGCAGGAAATCCACGCCGCGCCGGAACATGTCGCCGTGGATGCTGATGCCCGCCTCCTTGAAGGCATAGAGCACCTGGCCGGTGGCGATCGCATTCGATCCCGGGGCGGCCGCGTTCTCTTTCCAGCCGCCGTCCCCCTGCTGCTCGGCAGCGAGCGTTTCCACGACGGACCAGGCCTGGCGCTTCTGGTCCGGCATCCCGTAGTGCATCAGCGAAATGATCTTGAAGATCTTGTCCTGCGTCGTCTCCGGTTCGTGCGACGCGATCCACGCCAGCCCGCGCTCAGCGGCTGCTTCGTATTTCGGATTCTGGTAGTGCGCGGCGGCCCATTTGAGCGCGACCAGTGCATTGCCCGTGGTCATGAAGTTGCCCTGCACGATCGGCGGCGCCACTTCATCGACCGGATGGGCGCCATCTTCCCGCTGGGCTTCAACCAGGTTGTTCGCGGTTTCGCCCATCAGGCCGTTGTCGACGAAGGGGTACTTCTTGTCGTCCTCGGCCCCGAGGACTTCCATTGCGTAAGTAACGCCCATCGCGCCGAACGCCGTCGCAGAGTTCGGCGGATTCCACCAGCCACCCCAGGAATTCTGTCCGACCGTGTGGTCGTAGATCGCGCGCATGGCCCGCAGGTTGACTCGATAGCCTTGCTTGTGGGCGACCGCCTGTCCCATCAGCACCTGGGCCTGGACGTGACAGCCGAAGCAACCGTTGCTCTTGGTCCAGTCAACCCCAGCCTGCTGCAACCAGTCGAGTCCGCGTTGCGCGCCTTCGCGCGGGCTGCCTTTCCAGTGTTTGACCATGGGCGCGCGCACAAAGAGCGGCGTGTAGCCGCGCTTGTCGGACTCGATCACGCGCACTTCGGCGATCTCGAGTGCCTCAGGCACGGCACCCGACAACACGCGCAGCTTCACGAATTTTACCTCGACCGGGTCGAACTCGACTCGCTGTTCGCCGGGCTTTGCTTCGAGCGTCGCGGTCGCGACCCGCGAGAAGTTCTCGTACGGGCTCGTCATCGAGGTCCAGATCTCGATATCCTTCGGCGCGAGCGTCGCGGGATCCGGCAGCACGATCGTTACCGCTTCGATCCATGCCGGTTCGCGCTCGAAGAACGAGATCACCGCCTCCCGTGGAAATTTGACGGCCGGGGGCGGGTTGGTTTCGATCTTTACCTCCCAGGTCGGTTCGAGCAGGCCGTCGACGAGGCGGCGGCCCGTGAACCCCGGGCCGTAGCTGCCGGTGACTTCCTCGACGGCTCCGCCCATGTCGGCGGCGGCGAGGTTGTTTTTGGGCGCGGCGGTTTCCAAGACCGGTCCCTTAGCGCTCTCTGGGGCAGCGCCGGCCTTCGAAGGCTCATCACCCTGTCGCGAGCAAGCCGCGCCCACCAGGATGACGAGGGCGATGACGCTGACGATCCTGATGTTCATCTGGCGGTGCTACAGCATCTTGTTCTGCGGCCGCCGATCCATGAAAGCCGTGGAGTCCCGAAGCGGTCGCAATTCGTTAAGCATATGACGAAGCAAGGTTTTTCTCCTTATTGCATGCGGGCATCGCGACCGCTGGAACGTGTCAGGCAACCCCACCGCCCCACTCGCCGTGAGGAATATACTCCGTGCGACGCGGACCGCCCATCCACCTGAAGAAGCACGAGGCGGGCGTCCGATTGCCGATTGGCGTGGAAATCAAGGGGGGTTGACATGAAATCGCGCTTGTCCTGGGTTTGTTTTCTGGCGCTGATCGTGGTTAGCGCTTCCTGCTCGGGTAGCGACGCAGATGAGCAGGTGAATGCGAATGCGCAGGCGGAGGAGGACGCGTCTGACTTCCCGCAATCCGAAGCGGAGTTCCTCGCGCGAAAGCCAACCGTGCCGACCATCACGGCGCGCTACTACGTCGGCGGCAGCGCGAAGGTGAAGGTAACCGGCTCATTCCAGATCGACCATGTCATTCCGATCAACACCAAGGCGAGCTACAGCGCCGGCGACATGACCTGGCTTCAATACGGCGACTCGGGATCAGAAGCGCCGAACGCGCTCGTGACCGTCAGCACCTACGAGATTGGCATCAATGCGGCCCACGGGAAGCCGACGGCGGTCATTGGCGCCGAGAACTGCACCGGCAGCATGGATGTCGCCGCCAGCGTGATCACCGGCGAGTACAAGTGTCCGAACGTAACGTCCTACGATCCGCGCAGCGGGCAGATGGGAACCGTCAACATCGAGATCGATTTCACCGCCACGTCGTAAGAATCCGGCAACAAGGGTGTCGTCGTCGCTTGGAAAGCTGATAACTCGCGTGCTGACCTGGCTCGCCGCCAGCCTGGCGGCGCTCGGTGATCGCTTCATCCGTTGGTGGACCCAGGTCGAGCGCAGTTACAAGCGGCCGCTTTCGCGGTTTTCGGCGTGGCTGAAATTCGCCTTTTACCCGCTGCTCGCCATCGGTGCGATCGTCTGGCTGGGCTGGGATTGGAGTCACGAGCGCACGCTGAACTCGGCCGAGGATGCGATCTTCGATCGCGTGATCCAATGGCGTCCGTTTGAACCGAAACCTTCCGGCCGCGTGGTCGTCGTCGAAATCGACGAGTGCTCCATCGAGTATTTCCGCTCTCGCGGCGAAGGCGGCTGGCCGTGGAGCCGGCAGCGGCACGCAGATCTGCTCGACCTGCTGGATCGTGCCGGCGTACAGGCAGTCGGCTTCGATGTGTTGTTTACCGACCCCTCGCAGGAAGATCCGGTCGGCGATCAGACCCTGGAAGCCATGGCGGCAGGCGGTGCCGGCCGGTTTGTATTCAGCTCCACGCGACTGCATCCGGACTATGACGCGGGTTCGCCTTTGCGTGCGTCACAAGCCCCAGCGGCGTTTGCGCTGAAGCCTCAGCCACAGGATGACCCAAGGGTCGCGTTGTTGCTGCCTTTCGGCGCGGCGATGGCCGGATACAGCGCGATCATCAATGTCACCCGCAATCAGGACGGGGTACTGCGCGACATTCCGCTGCGCGAGACCGTCGGCGACTGGGCCGTGCCTTCGCTGCCA
>CAZFRR010000062.1:0-7008 GCA_964521405.1 uncultured Streptomycetaceae bacterium
CGCCCGCCCCGCCGACCACCGTGCGTGCCGACCTGCCGAAGGCAATCGACGCGATCCTGCTGCGCGCGCTGGCCAAGTCACCCGAGGAACGCTACCCGACGTGGACCGCTTTCTCGCTCGAGCTGTCGAACCTGGGCGACAACCTGATGCCGCCCGGCGTGATTCCCGACAGCGTCAAATACGTGGCGCTCAAGAAAGTCCCCATGCTGGCGGGCCTGCAGGATTCGGAATTGTGGGAGCTGGCGCTGGCCGGAAAGTGGTCGGAAGTCCCGGCGAAGAAAACGCTCGTGAAGGAGGATGACAAAGGGCAGAGCTTCTTCCTCGTCGGCAAGGGCCAGGTCAAGGTCACCCGCAAGGGACGGCTCCTCAATACGCTCGACGAGCGCGAATGGTTCGGCGAGATGGCCTACATCCGCGGCGGAGAGATCTCGCGCCACGCGACCGTGGAATCCACGACCGAGCTGCTGCTCGCCGAGTTCGAGCCCGGGATTCTCGCCACGATGAGCCTGGGCGCGCAGCTCCATCTCACCCGCGCGCTCGCGCGCAACCTCGTCGACCGTCTCGAAGTCGCCAATACGCGCATGGCGCGGTAAACAACAATAGACAGGATTAAGGATGCTCTTCAAAAGTCATCCCGGAGGAAGCCGGGATCCAGCAAGCATTTGTTTCGACTGGACCCCGGCGTACGCCGGGGTGACGAATTCAGGGTTTTGCAGAGGTTCCTTAACAGGATTCAAACGAAGATCGTTTTGCGAATTGCGCCGTTCTGATCTTGTAAATCCTGTAAATCCTGTCCATTAGCGGTGTTGACGGGTTTACGGTTTTTCGATCAGGAATTAGTAGATCCTGTCTATTTCTTGGCTTTTCGAGCCCGGAGGAGTGTGTAATGAGCGCAGTCACGCCGAAAGTAGCCGACCACGCCAATTTGCCGCCGCTGGCTTCGCGCTTTGTGAACGTGGCAGCGCTGCCGTGGGAGAAAACCCGCCATCCGGGTGTCGAGACCAGGGCGCTGGTGTCCGATCCCGCATCCGGCCTGCTGACCGTCCTCACGAAGATGGCGCCGGGAGCCAGATTGCCTGACCACGAGCACGTCCTCATCGAGCAGACCTACGTGCTCGAGGGCGAGATTCACTGCGGCGAGGGGGTGTGCAAGGCCGGCGACTTCGTCTGGCGCCCCGCGGGCAGCCGCCACGAGGCCTGGGCCGGGCCGCAAGGCTGCATCGCGCTCGCGATGTTCCAGATGCCCAACCGCTTCTTCGAATCCGGCGGCAAGGTCGTCGACTTCCTCGGCAACGATTGGGAGAAGGCCTGGGGCGCGCTTCGCGGTCCACGGTGATTGAAACGGCAAAGCTTCACCGCCAAGGCCGCCAAGGAAACAACAGCTTTCAACGCGAAGGCCGCCAAGGCCGCGAAGGAACAGAAAAGCCTCAACGCAAAGGCCGCCAAGGCCGCCAAGGAAGCCATCATCGAAAACCAAGGACGCGAAGACAACGCCAAGAGAGGTTACAGGTGGCGTTTCTGGAATCACCCATCACCCATCACCCATCACGGCTATGAAATACCAGTTGTATTACTGGCCGCACATCCAGGGACGGGGCGAATTCGTCCGCCTCGCGCTGGAAGAGGGCGGGGCGGATTACGTGGACGTCGGGCGGCTGCCGGAGAACGAGGGCGGGGGGCGGCCGGCGGTGGCGCGGATGCTGGAGCAGGCGGCGGACGGGCGCACGCCGTTCGCGCCGCCGGTGTTGAAGGCGGGAGCGCTGCTGATCTCGCAGACCGCGAACATCCTCCACTATCTCGGGCCGCGCCTCGGTCTTGCGCCGAAGGCGGAGGCGGGGCGGCTATGGGCGCATCAGCTGCAACTCGTGATCGCCGACCTCGTGGTCGAGGCGCACGACACGCATCACCCGATCGCAAAGAGCCTCTATTACGAGGAGCAGAAGCCGGAGGCGCTGCGCCGGTCGGAGAATTTCAGGGCCCTGCGGCTGCCGAAGTTCCTCGGTTATTTCGAGCGTCTGCTCGAGGTGAATCCTGGCGGCGATCGCCACCTGGTCGGAAAATCGCTGTCGTACGCGGACCTTTCGATGTTCCAGGCTATCGCGGGGTTGAACTACGCTTTCCCGAAGACGATGCAGGGCCTGTCACAGCAGCACCCGCGGCTGATAGCGTTGCACCAGATGGTGATGAAGCGCCCGCGCATCGCCGCGTATCTCGCCTCCAGTCGGCGCTTGCCGTTCAACCAGCACGGGCTCTTTCGCCATTATCCCGAGCTTGACGCGGGATAACGACAGGAACAAGTTCCGAGTTCCGAGTTCCGAGTTCCGAGTTCCGAGTTCAATGTTCCGGGTTCCGAGTTCAAACTCGCAAGCGGCAGCTCGCGCTGACAACTTTGAACCTTGAACCTTGAACCTTGATAAATGTTGATCACTTAAGCTTCTCATCGAGCCAGTCGGCGATGACGTCGATCGCCCGTGTCAGGTAATCGCGCTGGCAGTGCTGGGCGCCGCCTTCTTCTTCCGTGAACACGCGGAAAGTCTTGTCCTTCGAGCCGATGGCGTCGAACAGCTTTTGCGCCTCGGGCATCGAGACCTGCGCATCCGCCGCGCCGTGCAGGAGCAGGAACGGGCACTTTACCTTCTGCGCAACGCCGTCGAGCTTGAAGCCCTCGATTTTCTTCAGCGCCTCGTCATAGGTCTTCACGCCGCACGCCCACAGCAGGTGATCGGCGGGCACCGGCAGCGCCGCCTGCTTGATCCGCTCCAGCCGCTTCACCCAGGTGGCGTGGTAATCCCAGATCGCGCCCCACGCGATGCAGGCCTTGTACCGCGGGTCCATCGCCGCCATGCGCGGGGCGTAGTAGCCGCCGAGGCTCATCGCCATGACGCCGACGCGTTCCATGTCGACATCGTTGCGCGTGGCCAGGTAATCGAGCGCGGCGCTGCCCACGATCTCGAAATCGTGGCGCAGGTAGATGTTGCGGAAGCGGATGGCCTCGCCCTGGCCCGGCCCGTCCACCAGCAGGTAGGAAATGCCGCGCCGCACCAGGTCCGGCGTGCCGCGCAGGTACTGCATCTCCTTCTGCGTGTCGAAGCCGCCGAAGCGCACGACGCAGGGATTCCGCTTCTTGTCGGTATTCACCGCGTGCACGAAGTAGGCGGGGAAGGCGCCGCCCTTGAACGGCAGCTCGACGATCTCGATTTTCGGGCGTTCGTTCAACGCGGCGAACTTGCGGAAGCAATCGAGCGACTGGCGGAAGGCGTCGAGCGCGCGCTGGTCCTTGGGCTGGCGGAAATGGTCCGCGATCTGGTAGTAGAACTGCGCCCGCAGGTAGTTCGAAGCCGCGGTCAGCCGGTGTCCCCCGGCCTCCAGCGCCCCGGCGCGATCGCGCAGCAGGTCCGCGCCCCCGCACCACGTTTCGAACCAGGCCTCGTCGTCGCCGACGCGCTCGCGCAGGCTGCGGCCCATGCGGTCCACCTCGGAGAGGTCCGCGCCGCCGTAGGGCGCCGCGCTCAATACGACCATCATCTCAGCGGACCAGCGGTAGTTGCCGGGGAAGTAGGTGAAATGCTTGCCGGTCGATTCTGCGGGTGAGCTCACGCGGGCTCCTTCTGTCGGTGCGGGCGCTGAAGCCTATATCGCAGCATTGCCTCCGTCAATGTGCTGAAGAGTGACGAAGTGACGCAGTGACGAAGTGACGAAGTGACGAAGTGACGAACTTCGTATTGCACCCTGCTATCCCGTCACTGCGTCACGCTCTCACCGCCTCCTGCCATGACTCCCGAACGGCGTCGGGCGCGGGTCGTCGAAAGGGGGCCTGGACGCCGGCGGCGGGAACCGCTGCGCCGTGTTGCCCGGGATCAGGCCGTTCTCGACCATGTTCCCGGCGATGGCGCCCGGCCGCAGCTTGATCTGCGGCACCTTGTGCAGAGGCGGGCGGTGTCCCCAGTAGCCGCCGCCGCCCACCCAAAAGGAGGGGAAGTCGTTCCCATAGGCGGCATTGACCATCGTTGGCGACGGCGATGGGGCGCCTAACATGACCACCGCGGGCGGAGCCGACGACCGTTCGAGCGCGGCTTCGCTGGCGCGCTGCCGGAACAGGGCCATCTCTCGCTGCAGGGCCGGGTCCGGGGTATAGACAGAAAGGCGGTCCTCGACTTCCCTGACGTTTCTTGCGATTTTCGGATCGGCCGGCGGCTGGTTGGAATAATTGACCACGCCACGCTCGTCCACCCACTTGTACAGTTGCGCGGCAGCCGCGGTCCCGGCGGAGAACGCGAGGAGTGCGGCAACCAGTCTGGCTAGGATTTTGTCGGTCCTGGTCCCGACAAAATCCTTATGCAGTCGGTTCATGACGGCGTTCCTTTACTGCCATAATGCTATCAGCGTGCCGGCGTTGGCGGTGTAACAAAGTGTTACAACGAAAAAGGAGGCCGCAACCTCCTTTTTCGTGAGCTCCGTTACGTCACTTACTCCTCACACTTCACGCCTCACCTAGAGCGCCTAACAAAATGAATTCCCCTCCTGCCCGAGGAGGGGTGCCCACGCAAGTGGGCGGGGTGGTGGGAGCAAGTAGTGCCCTTGTAACCACCCCGTCTGCTTCGCATCCACCCCTCCTTGAAAAGGAGGGGAGTAAAGCAAGGCAGATCATTTTGTTAGGCGCTCTTCGGGGGAATAACAGGCAGCATCAGGTACGACCCCTTGTCGCCACCGGCATGGATGGTGTTCTGCGCGCCGATGTTGTAGTCGGCATGGTAGTGCCGGTAAACCGAGGAACCGACGCCGTCGCGCGGCTGCACGTCGAGGCGGATGCGGTGGCCTTTCCGGAAAACCATCGACGTCGGCCAGATCTCGACGTGGCACTCGACCGGCTTGCCCGGTTCCAACCACTGGCGCTCGTTGTGCACGTGGTATGGGCGCCACGGCAGCGACTTCTCCGGGTTGAGCTTGCGGTGCGACGCGCGGAGCCAACCCTTGGCGACCGGCACGTAGTCGTGGCCGCCCTGCTGTCCTTCTTCCCACACGTCCTTGCCGTCGGGCCCGATGTTGCGCAGCGTCGCGAAGAGGTCCGCGTCCTCCGACGTGCTCGACACCCAGATCACCAGCACGATCGGGCCGGTGACCTCGGTGTCCTCGGTGAACGGCGCCGTGATGAAAGAGATGCCGGTCCGGTCCACGCTGCCCGCGGCATTCGACGGCGCCGACGAGCTCACGCCGGCGTGCGAGGGCGGGCTGGCGGCGTAGCTGGAGGCCGCCGTCTTCTGCGGCAGATCCGGGACGATCTCGCCCTCCGGCTGGTCGCTCTGGTTCTGCACAACTGCATTGACCTTGAGGTACATCCTGGTCCACTTGGTGCGCGCGAGCGGCCACTCGTTCTCGAAACGGAATTGGTACGTCTTGTCGTTGCCCCCGCCGGTGCGGATCATCAGTTTCACCGGCGGCTCGTCCATGATCCCGGTGTCCTTGCCTTTCAGCCAGTGATCGAAGAAGCGCAACTGGTCGAGGCGCCCTTCCTCGGAATGGAAAGGATGGAAGTGCGTGCCGCTGTGCACGCGCAGCTTCTTGTGCTTCGATGCCGCGTTGACGAACCCCTCGATGTTGCCGCGCAGGTGCAGCCCCATGCCGGTCCAGTTGCCGACGCTGTAGAACGGCACGGTGGTCTTCGACCAGTCGGCGCTGCGCAGGCGCCACCACTCGGAGTCGAGGTTCTGGTTGGCCCAGTTCCACAGCATATTGTTGTTGAATGCATTGGGGTTGTGCGTGCGCGCCTTGCCCATGATGTGGTGCGCCATGTTGGTGGCGATCCAGTTGGCGAGAAAGCCCATGGCAAAGACGCCGCCGTGGAACGTCTGGTCGCGGTAGAGATCGGCGCGGCCTTCCCACGGGATCATCGCCTTCAGCGACGGCGGCTGCAGCTTGGCGACGCGCCACTGGCAGTTGGCGTGGTAGGAGACGCCGAGCGTGCCGATGTTGCCGGAGCACCAGTCGCGCCTGGCGATCCACTCGATCGCATCGTGGAAATCCACCGCTTCCGCGTACGAGCTGGGGTCCGACTGGCCGGGCGATTTGCCCGAGCCGCGCGAGTCCACGCGCACCAGCGCGTAGCCGCGCGGGCACCAATAGAGGGGGTTGCCGGTTTCCCAGCAGAGGTAGGCGTTGGCCTTCTCCTCCAGGTCCGCCGGCGGGATCCACAGCCGGTCCTTCTGGTACGGCCCGATGTTCATGATCGCGGGCACGCGCTCGCCCCCTGTGTCCGGCCGCAGCACATCGGCGTACAGGATCGCGCCATCCCGCATCGGGATCTTCACGTCCTTCTCCACGATCAGCTTGTAGTCCTTCGGCTGCGACACGTTCTTCGACTTGTCCATCATGGCCGGTTCTCTCTTTGGTTTTTCATCATTCATCATTCATCATTCATCATTCGACAGGAAGCACGCCCGCCTTGATCAACGCCCTCATGCCGTCCGCCTGGGACTTGATGAAGCGCTCGAAATGCTCGGGCGTGCCGCCCTCGGGGTCGAGGCCCAGCTGCTCGAAGCGGCTCTTCACATCCGGTATTTGCAGGATCCGGTTCAGCTCGCGGTTGAGCTTCTCGACGATGGCGCGCGGCACCTTCGCCGTGGTGACCATGCCGATCCACAGAAGGTTGTCAGCGCCCTGGATGCCTTGCTCGATCTGCGTCGCCACGTTTGGAATCATCGCCTGCCGCTTGGGCCCGGCGACGCCCAGCACCTTGGCGCGACCGCTGCGGATGAAAGCTTCCGCCGACACGGTGGTGGTGTAGAGGCCGTTGATCTGCCCGCCGACGGTGTCCGTCAACGCCGGCGCCGTGCCCTTGTAGGGAACGTGGGTGATGTTGACGCCGGTCACTGCTTTCAGCGTCTCCAGCGCCGAGTGCGGGTTGCTGCCGGTGCCCGAGGAGCCCCAGGTCACCTTGCCGGGATTCGCCCTGGCGTAAGCGATGAGTTCCTTCATGTCGTTCGGCGGAAATTTCGGGTTGGCGACAGCGAT
>CAZFRR010000063.1:0-3012 GCA_964521405.1 uncultured Streptomycetaceae bacterium
CGGCCTGATCCTTGGTGACGTAGGCGAGGTCGTCGAGGATCAGCAGGTCGTAGCGGTCGAGCTTGGCGATGGCGCTTTCGCGTGCAAACTCACGCCGCGCGATCTGGAGCCGCTCAAGGCAAAGAAGTGGCACGTCTACGCCAAGCGTATAGCGCGACAATCTGGATGAGAACGGCGCGTCAATCAGGATGAGACGAGGCGGCCGAGCGAAGTGATGATTGATGTTTGTCCTTTGGTTGGCAAGCGCTTTGATTGACGCGCGGCGTCAATCAGCGTCGGGTTTCTCGGTTTTCTTCGACGTCGCGTGCGTAGCTGGTCGGCCAGGGCCTCGTTTTCGATCGATCGCGGCCTTGCGCCGATAACTCTGGACGTTCATTTCGAAGATCGTCGCGTGATGCACGAGCCGGTCGACAGCGGCGAGCGTCATGGCCTGATCGGGGAAGATCTTGCCCCATTCGCCGAACGGCTGGTTGGCCGTGATCAGCATCGAGCGCTGTTCGTAACGCGCTGCAATCAACTCGAACAGCACGCTGGTTTCTGCCTGATCCTTGGTGACGTAGGCGAGGTCGTCGAGGATCAGAAGGTCGTAGCGGTCGAGCTTGGCGATGGCGCTTTCGAGCGTCAGTTCGCGCCGCGCAATCTGCAGCCGTTGCACGAGGTCGGTGGTGCGGGCGAAGAACACGCGCCGTCCATTCTCGATCAGGGCGAGGCCGAGCGCTGCCGCCAGATGGCTCTTGCCGCCGCCGGGCGGGCCGAACAACAGGATGTTGGCACCCTTGGCCAGCCATCCATCGCCCGACGACAATGCCATCACCTGCGCCTTGGAGACCATCGGCACGCTCTCGAAGTCGAACGTGGCGAGCGTCTTTCCGGTCGGCAATCGTGCTTCGGTCAGATGCCGCTCCATCCGGCGCCGACCGCGGTCGACCATCTCGTGCTCGGCGATGGCCGCGAGGAAGCGGGCCGCCGGCCAACCTTCCTTGTCGGATTGCTCGGCGAGCTTGGCCCACATCAGTTTGACGCCGGGCAGGCGTAGCTCGTTGAGCAGCAGTTCGACGCGGGCGGCATCAACGGTGGTTTTGCTGGTCATGCCGCAACCTCCATGCTGCGCGTCTCCGACGCGACCAAGCAAGAGGTCGGCTCGACGATACAGATCGCCGCCAGTTCGTCGTAGGCGCTGAGCGCGACGAGATCCACCGAGACCAACGGCACCGATCCGGGCCTTGGTCCGAACCGCTCACGCAGCGCAGCCAGATCCGGCAACAGGCGGGCGTCGAGATCGGTGTCGATGATCTCAGCCAGTTCGGCCTCGCACGTTCGATCGTGCGCCAGCGCCAACAACTCGACGGTGACTTTGCACGCGCGCTTATCGCCGACTTCAGCGCACAATGCCTCGAAGGCACGGGCGTAGGCCGGACGCGGGAACAACTGGTCGCGATAGACCAGATTGAGCAGCGCCATCGGCTTCTTGCGCAGCGCGTGGATGACGTGCCGGTAGTCGACGACATGACCACCTTTGTCGGGAGACGGCTGCCGTCCCCGC
The DNA here is from genome assembly GCA_964521405.1 of uncultured Streptomycetaceae bacterium. GTDB lineage: Bacteria > Pseudomonadota > Gammaproteobacteria > Burkholderiales > SG8-41 > SG8-41. The sequence continues at coordinate 1,544 of CAZFRR010000063.1, forward strand.
CGCAAGGTCATCATCGGCGTCGAGCCCAGGAAGCAGTCGAGCCGGTCGTCGTAGAGGTGGACGCGCAGACGATGGCCGATCAACCGCGACGGCGCCGTGTAGAACACCCGGCGCAGAATGAAGCCGCCACTCGATGTCACCGTGACGACCTTTTCCTCGTAGTCCGCCGTCCGACGCTTCGGGAGTGCGGCGAGGTGCGGCCGTTCCAGCTCGATCCGCTTGCGGTTGTGAGCATTCTGGCGGCCAATGATCTCGTCGACGAAGCCGCGATAAGCGTCGAGATCGTCGAAGTCCCTGGCGCCGCGCAGCAGCAGCGCGTCCTCCAGCGCCTTCTTCAGATGGCCATGCGGGCTCTCGATCGAGCCGTTCTCGTGGGCGACGCCGGGGTTGTTGCGCGAGGGCGTCATCTCGTAATGGCGCATCAGCCCTTGGTAACGCTGCGTCAGGTCTTCCTGGGCAGCTGCGTCCAGATTGCGGAACGCCGCCGACAGGCTGTCGCTGCGGTGCTCAAGCGGCACGCCGCCGAGCGCCCACAGCGCATTCTGCAGCCCCTCGGCCAGCGCGACGAAGCTCTCCCCGCCGAGGACGACGTGCGCATGCACGAAGCCGGAGAAGGCGAGGCGAAAGTGGTAGAGCCGATGATCGAGCACGACACCGGCCACCGTGACGCCGAGCACGCGAGTGTCGGTGAAGTCGGAGAGGCCGAGTTGGCCGGGCGGATGCTCTTGCCGAAAGATGACGTCCTGCTCCGGTCCAACCAGCGCCCGCCATGTTCGCATCCGTCGCTCCAGCGTCCGCCTGATGCCGGGACTGATCTCGGGATGGCGCCGCCTGATCTCGGCCAGGACGGCGATGGCGCGCAATCCTGGCGCCGCTTTCAGGATCGGCACGATCTCGGCGTGCCACACTTGGGCGAGCGGATCGGGCCGCCGCCGGCCGCGCGGAGCCTTCTTCTGCGACGGCAAGCGCGGATCGGCCTCGATCCGGTATCCGGTCGCCCGCGAGACGCCGGCTTTGGCAGCCGCGATGTCGACAGTGTCGGTGGTTGGTCGGAAACTCATGTACAGCCTCATCTGGTGGTCGGTGATGTGGAGGCCGGGCAAATGCTGATCCCTCGAAAATTGAGACGAATCAGCAGCTTCACCCAGTCGCTCGCAACCGCCAGACGAGTTTTGAAAACGCGCCGCCGGGGTGGACGGCCTCCGGTCGGGCTCACGCCCTCACTTCGTCCGTCCACCCCGGCGCAGTCTCACCCTGATTGACGCTGTGTCTCACCTTGATTGTCGCGCCGCAGCGCCGGCACACTCGCCGTGTCGTAATGCGCCGCCATCTCGGCATAGCTGCGATTGACGGCGGGCTCGTAGAAGCAGGCCTTGGTGATGCCGGACTTGAGATTGTCGGACACCACCATGCCGGTCACGCCGCCGAGGAAAGCGAAGGCACGGGTGTGCGAGCCGATCCAGTCGGGC
>CAZFRR010000064.1:0-13221 GCA_964521405.1 uncultured Streptomycetaceae bacterium
CGCGCTCCGCCTTCAGCTCGCGCGCGAGCTCGCGGAAAAATGCCGGCTGACGGTCGAGGAGCTGATGCAGTTGTGCGAGCTTGCGTCCGCGCCGGTCCGGTCCCAGAGCGCCCCTGCGCGCCCGGTGCGCACGCCCCCGCCGCCGCTGGCTCGGCAGCTGCTGCGCCTGCTGGTGTCGAACCCGGGATTCCTGGGTCAGCTCTCGCCCGAGCGGCGCGCGATGCTGGTTGCGCCCGAGCTGGCGTCGGTGGCGGAACTGGTGGATGCGTTGAGAGAGTCCGGCGCCACCACTTCGGCGATGCTGTTCGAGGCCACGCGCGAATCGCAGTACGCCGCGCTCTACCAGGAGGTGGCCGGCGAGACGCTTGCCGTCGCCGGTGACGAGAATTCCGCGCTCGCCGATCTCACCGGGGCGTTCAACCAGCTGGAGCTCCTGCAGGTCCGCAGCGAATTCGAGCGTCTGAGCGCCGGCGGCGAGCGCAGCGACATCGCGCGCAAGCGCTTCCAGGAGGTCGCGCGGCGCCTGGACGAGCTGAAGCGGGCCACGACGGGTTCCCGACAGGGAGTTTGAATGGAACCGCAGGTTGAAGTGTGGGCTCCGCGTCCCCAGATACAGTCGTTCCGGCTGCGCCGAGCTGGCGCAGAAATTGCTTTGGGGACAACCAGTTGCCTTGTAACTTTAGAGTGTAGGCGCGGTCGAACGAGAGTATAATCCGCAGCTTTTTTCAGGCGCGTTCACGGGGGTCGACGAGAGATGGCGAAATCGAGGAAAGCGAAGGCAAAGGCCGGGGCGCGCAGGAAATCCGCCGCCAGGGTTCGCACCGTGGCGAAGCGCGCGGCCAGGTCGCGCGTAAAGCACGCCGCTGCCCGGCCGCGGCAGCCGGTGGTCCTGAAGGCGAAGCCGGCGAAACCCCTCGCCAAGGGCGTGGTGCCGCCGAAAGCGCCCGGCAAGGTTCCCCAGCGGATGGACAAGGCGGCGCTGAAAAAGGCGCTGCTGGATGAACGCATCGCGCGCGCGCAGGCGCAAGCCAAGATCAAGGGCGGCAAGCGCTCCACGCGCGGGTTGACCGCCCGGGAAAAGGCGCTGGTCAAGGAGTTCGAGCGCCGCGAGCTCTCGCCCGCCGACGCCGAAGCGCGGCGCACCCGGCTGAAGAATCTCATCACGCTCGGCAAGGAGCGGAGCTACCTCACCTACGCCGAGATCAACGACCACCTGCCCGACGACATGCTGGACGCCGAGCAGATCGAGAACATCATCAGCATGATCAACGACATGGGCATCCAGGTCTACGACGAGGCCCCGGATGCCGAGTCGCTGCTGATGTCGGAAGCGACGCCCGCGGTGGCCGACGAGGAAGCGGTCGAGGAAGCGGAAGCCGCGCTGTCCACCGTCGATTCCGAGTTCGGCCGCACTACCGACCCGGTGCGCATGTACATGCGCGAGATGGGATCGGTGGAGCTGTTGACGCGCGAGGGCGAGATCGAGATCGCCAAGAGGATCGAGGACGGGCTGCGCCACATGATCCAGGCGATCGCGGCGTGCCCCACCACCATCGCGGAGATCCTCGGATTCGCCGACCGTATCGAGAAGGATGAGTTTCGCGCGGACGAGCTGATCGACGGCTTGATCGACCCCCACGCGAAGAACGAGCCGATCCGGGAGCTCGCCGAGAACGACGAGGACGTGGAGGGGGAGCTCGAGGCCGCGGAAGCGGACGACGAGGAGGGCGCCGCCGCCCAGCAGACCGCCGACCAGCTGAGGTTGAAGAACGACGCGCTGAAGCGCTTCGGAGTGATCCGCTCGCTCTACGGCCGGATGACGCGGGCGCTCGCGCGCAACGGCCCGCGGAGCCGCGCCTACCTCCAGGCGCGCGACGCGATCCTGGAAGAGCTCATGAAGATCCGCTTCGCGGCGAAGCAGATCGAGGCGCTGTGCGACTGCATCCGCCGGCTGGTGGAGGAGGTGCGCGGTTACGAGCGCGGCATCATGGACCAGTGCGTGAACAAGGCGGGGATGCAGCGCCCGCACTTCATCAAGGAATTCCCGGGCAAGGAAGGAAACCTGCGCTGGATCAAGGGCGAGATCGAGGCGCGCCATCCGTGGAGCGAGGCGCTCGAGCGCTTCGAGCCGGCGATTGTCGAGAAGCAGCAGAAGCTGCTTTCCCTGCAGGACCGCGTCGGCATCCCGATCAAGGACCTGAAGGAGATCAACCGCCAGATGTCCACCGGCGAGGCGAAGGCGCGCCGGGCGAAGCGGGAGATGACGGAGGCGAACCTGCGCCTCGTGATCTCGATCGCCAAGAAGTACACCAACCGCGGGCTGCAGTTCCTCGATTTGATCCAGGAGGGCAACATCGGCCTCATGAAGGCGGTGGACAAGTTCGAATACCGCCGCGGCTACAAGTTCTCGACCTACGCCACGTGGTGGATCCGGCAGGCGATCACGCGCTCGATCGCGGACCAGGCGCGGACCATCCGCATCCCGGTACACATGATCGAGACCATCAACAAGATGAACCGCATCTCGCGCCAGATCCTGCAGGAGACCGGCCAGGAGCCCGACCCGGCGCTGCTCGCCGAGAAGATGGAGATGCCGGAGGACAAGATCCGCAAGATCCTGAAGATCTCCAAGGAGCCGATCTCGATGGAGACGCCGATCGGCGACGACGACGATTCGCACCTGGGGGACTTCATCGAGGACCAGTCCACCGTCGCGCCGAACGAGGCGGCGGTCTACGCGAGTCTCCGCGGCGTCACCAAGGATGTCCTCGACACCCTGACCCCGCGCGAGGCGAAAGTGCTGCGCATGCGCTTCGGCATCGAGATGAACACCGACCACACGCTGGAGGAGGTCGGCAAGCAGTTCGACGTCACCCGCGAGCGCATACGGCAGATCGAAGCCAAGGCGCTCCGGAAACTGCGCCACCCCTCGCGCTCCGAGCGGCTGCGGAGTTTCCTCGACCAGGAAAGTTAGCCGGCATCACCCTCGCCCCGCGTTGGCGGCGAGATCGAGCGGCAGGAATCCGGCCTGTTCCGCTGCCGGCTAACTTTAGTATGAAGATTGCCCCTGTATTTCTGTAGAATTCCCATTAAGGAATTTGCCTGGCCAGGGGCCCGGCAAATTCCTTGTGGGCCCTTAGCTCAGTTGGTTAGAGCAGGGGACTCATAATCCCTTGGTCGTTGGTTCGAGTCCAACAGGGCCCACTCCCATCAAAATATCGCGTGATAACCGCATAGTCAGACGGCGCAGTGATCACACAAACTCCGCTTCGGCGGGGTTGGCTTTTGTAGTGGCCGCTGCACGCAAAGGGACGGGCGTGAAGGCTGGCTATGCTGACGTGAGAGGCTTTAAGTCTACCCAAGGCTTTCAATAGGACATTTCTCCTATCGAAATAGGGAATAGCCACCCATGGGCCCCACTCAAGCGCCGGGGATAATGCCCCGGCAAACGTTGCGGCAACGCGACGAAATAAAGCCACCGCGATGTGGCGATCCTGCAAAGCCCTGCTACTATCCTATCGTGGGGCTATGCATTAGTGAAGGTGCTTCGACGAATGGCCAATATGGACCGTTTCCAGGATTACCGTAAGGCGCTCGCATGAGGATCATAAGACGTGAACCCAAACGCGCAGCGTATGCTATTCGGGACAAAGTCAGAACGCGTCGCGGCGAAGGCATCATCAAGTTTGTGTATCCGCATGGACCCAATGGCAAGAATGCATACTCTGTGGATTTTGGCAAAAGGGCCGTTGGCGTGATATTTACTGAAGATGAGATTACTCTCATTAAAAGCAATGAATCACTTTGAGTAAGGAAGTCGAGGTTTGATCTGACAGACATTGCCCTCGGCCACTGACCGTCAGCTCGGGGCTGAACTACCGCACTCTTATTCTGCTTCGAATGCACTCACACAGACCCCGCTTCGGCGGGGTTTGATGTTGGTGGTGGGCGCTGCACCCAAAGGGGCAAACGTGAAGCGCTACAATCGGGGACCGACCGAGCTGACCCCGATTTCGCCGGTTTCACTCAATCGAAATATCCCGTGATAACCTGACGCAGTGAAAACAGCCTGCGCGATCCTGATGCTGACGGCAGCCGCGGTGGCTGGCGCCCAGGCGCCGGTTGAGGACCTGACGAGCCGCGAGCAGGCGATCCACCGCGGCCAGCAGTCGGCCGGGGTCGCTTACCGCGAGCTGCAGCAGGCGCAGTACGAAGCCAAGCTCGCCGAGCAGGAAGTTCTCAACGCGCAGGAAGCCAGCCGCGCTGCGAGCGAGCGCGCCGACGAGATGAAGCGCCAGCTCGATGCCGCTAAGAAATCCCTCGACGCAGCCAAGGCAAAAGTAGCGCAGGCGCGCAATCGCTACGACGAGGCGTTGAGCGGCGTGGACAAGGCTTTTCAGAAGCCCCCCGCTAAAAATTAGTGCTGAGTGCGAAGTGCTGAGTGCGAAGTGCTGTGCATGGCGTCGCGGTACGAGCCCGGCAATCGTAGACTCATTCCGCACTCAGCACTTCGCACTCAGAACTGGCTTGCGGGAAGCGGGAAAGCCTCAACGATGTCGCAGGCAACGTCGGTGCTGTGCTCGATGCCGGAGACCGCGCCGGCGAGCCGTTCCGCTTCCGTTCGTGCCGCCCCCAGGCCGAATTCCAGGCACCCTTGGAATTTGGCCATGAACTCAGCCTCCGTCAGCGGTTGCTGCGGGCTGCCTTTCATCACCGTTTCGGTGAGATCGATGGTGCGTCCATCCCTGAGCGTTACTTTGACGCGCGCGGGCTCGATTGCGGCAGGCTCGATCGCCGGGTCCGAAACGACGCGGATGCGCGCGGCGAGCGCAGCGATTGCGGGGTCGGTGATGTGCGGCCGCTGGAAGCTGCGAAGATCCACGCGTCCGTCGGCCAGGGCGCGGGCAAAGCTGTAGGCTGCGTTGAACTGGGCGTGCACCACGGCGTCACGCTTGACGTCGTAGGGCTCGCCGACTGTCAACCAGTTGACGTGTCCAAACCCGATCTCGGCGGATTGCACGGCATCCGGGCGCACGCCTTCCGCATGCAGGCGGACGCCGAGCGCGATCGCCGTATGGTTGCAGCGGCAGCAGGGGTAGGGCTTGAAGCTGTATTCCAGGATGCGCCAACTCCGCCCCAAGCCTTCGAACAGCAGGTCCGGCAGCATTTCGCCCCGTTCGTAAAGCGCGGCGAGGCCAGCGTTTCCTTCCAGCGTGCGGCGCGTGCCGGTGATGCCGTCGGCCGCGAGAAACGCGCCAAGCACCGCCGAACGCGCCGCGAATCCCGGCCCCATGCGCTTCGACAGCACGCCATCGCGCATGCTTTGCGCCGAACCGCTGGCCTGATGGAAGGCCAGGCCCAGCGCATTGTTGAGGCGCGCGGCGTCGAGTTTCAGCAGCCGGCCGGCACCGAGGCTCGCGGCGAGCACGCCGAACAGCATCGTCGGGTGCCAGCCTTTGCCCAGGCTGTTGTGGCAGGCGAGGCCGAGACGCGCGTGCAGCTCGGCGCTGACAGCGTAAGCCAGCAGGAAATCGGGTCCGGAAACGCTTCCCAGGTCTTCCGCCGCCGCCAGCAGCGTGGGCAGGGTCACGCAATTGGTGTGCACGCGCGCCGGGTCGTGCTGATCGTCGAAATCGAGCGCATGCGCTGCCGCGCCGTTGGCCAGCGCGGCGCTCGGCGGGGACAGGCGGCGCTTGCCGATCAGCGCGGTGGCCGACCCGTCGCGTTCCCACTTCGTCAGGCGCTGATGCAGCTCCGGTATCCCCGGCGCGCGCGCCGCGCCCGCAATCACGCCGAGCGTGTCGATGAGCAGGGACTTGAGCACCCGCACCACCGCGGACGGCAGGTCCTCGTAGCGCCAGCGCGAAATCGCCGCGCACAATTCAAGGCTTGCGCCTTCCTCGAATTTATCCATTGCCGAACGCGATCACCACTTTGCCGAGCACGCGCCGGTCGCGCACCGCCGCCAGCGCCTCGCGGTAGGACTCCAGGGGATAGGCCGCCATCACGCGCGGTCTGAGCTTGCCGGCTTCGTAGAGCCGGGTGAGTTCTTCCCGGACCTGGCGCATCTTGTCCGGCGCGCGGTCGCGGTAGTCGCTGACTTGCAGGCCGATGATCGAAATGTTCTTCACCAGGATGAGCCCCACTTTCACTTCCGGCACGCGGCCGCTGGCGTAGCCCACGGTGACCAGGCGCCCCGACCAGGCGATGGCACGCAGGCTCGCATCGAATACGTCGCCGCCGACCGAATCCACGATGAGATCGGCGCCGCGCCTGCCGGTCGCGGCGAACACCTGCTGGCGGAAGCTTTCGCGCAGGTCGGGCGCGTCGGTCCGCACCACGTGATCGGCGCCACCGGCGCGCGCGATGGCCGCCTTCTCCTCGCTGCTCACGCTGGCAAGCACGATTGCGCCGAGCGCCTTGGCGAGTTGCACCGTGGCGAGCCCGACGCCGCCGGCCGCGCCGGTAACCAGCACCGTCTCGCCCGGCTTCAACCCCCCGCGCTCGACCAGCGCGAAATGCGCGGTGAGATATACCAGCCCCATCGCCGCGCCCTCGGCGAAGCTCATGCTGTCGGGCATTCTTTGGCAATTGCGGGACGGGACGGCCGCCCGCTCGGCAAAGGCCCCGTACTCGATCTGCGCCATCACGCGCTCCCCGGGTTTCACGGAGGAGACGTTGGCGCCAACCGCGGCAACCGTTCCGGCGAGGTCCTTGCCCGGCACGAAGGGCGTCGCCGGCAGGTTCTGGTAGGTGCCGCCGATCACCAGGAGATCCGGAAAATTGACGCTGGCGGCGCGGACGTCGATGAGGACTTCATCCGGCCCGGGTTGCGGGTCGGGAAATGTCTCGAGTTTCAGATTGTCGAGGGGGCCGTGCTGGCGGACTACGAGCGCGCGCATGCTGTGTCAAAAAACCCGATCAAGCCGCAGATAAACGCAGATGAACGCAGATGACTCAAACCCGCAATCATTCTGCTACGGACGCCGCAGAATGCATGAAGGAAATTGCGTCCCGAATCGCGCCTTGGTTGTTCCATCTTCTCTGTGATCTCTGTGGCCAGGTCTTCTTGTTCTTTTCCGCGTTTATCTGCGTTTATCTGCGGTTCCATTCTGCTTTTCATCGAGGAGCGAGTTCGCCTCGCCCAGAGCGGGATAGCCGGCGGTCTCGGCTCCGCGGTAGCTGGAGTCGACCGGCACCGGCAGGGCGGGGAGGCTCCTGCCGCCTGCCGTCAGCTTCTGCTCGAACACCCCACGCGCTTTGAAGTGGGGATCGGCCAGCGCCTGTTCGATCGAGCCCACCACGCTGCAGCACAGGTCCTTGCCCGCGAACAGCGCCCGCCACTCCTCGCCGGTTTTTTCGCGAATGCGCGCCGCGACCACGCCGATCACGGCTTGCGGATCGCGGCTGTCGTTGCGCGCATCGGCGGCGAGCCCGATGGCGTCGCAGAAGTTCTGCCAGAACCGCTCTTCGAGCGGGGCCGCGGCGATGAACCGATCGTCGCGCGTGCGGTAAACCCGGTAACGGGGGCTGCCGCCGGTGACGAGCGCTCTTCCCGGCTGCGGCCAGCGCTGCGCGGCGAGCCCGTCGCCCATCGCCCAGTACATGAAGGTGAAAAGATTGTCGGCCATGGCCACGTCGAGCTTGCAGCCGCGGCCGCTGCGGTCGCGCTCGCGGAGCGCCAGCAGGATGTTGATGACCGCGGGATAACTGCCGCCGCCGATGTCCGCGACCAGCGCCGCTGGCGGCACCGGCGCGCCGTCCGCACCCGCCGCGAGGGCGAGCATCCCGGCCTCCGCGGCGTAATTGAGATCGTGCGCCGCGGTCAGCGCCTTGGGTCCGGACTGTCCGTAGCCCGTGATCGCGCAGTAGATGATGCGGGGATTCACCCGCGACAGCGCCTCGTAGCCCAAACCGAGGCGGTCCATCACGCCGGGGCGGAACTGCTCGACGATGACATCGGCGCTTTTCACGAGCGGCATCAGGCGCTCGACGGCGCCCGGCTGCTTGAGGTCGATAGCGATCGAGCGTTTTCCCCGGTTCAGCAGCGCGAAGTTGACGCTGTCGGCGCCGAATTTGGGGGTGTAGCTGCGCATCTCGTCGCCGTTGCCGGGGCGCTCGATCTTGATCACTTCGGCGCCTGCCTCCGCAAGGAGCAGCGTGGCGAGCGGTCCCGGCAGCAGCGTGCTGAAGTCGAGTACTCGTATTCCTGCGAGTGGTTGCATTCAAAATCCTACATTAGCCGCCGATGAACGCCGATGAACGCCGATGAGACCAACGAAAAGACGATGGAGCCCCGTTCAACGCTCGGTAACGTTACTCCGACCCGCATCAGAATTCATTGTCGGGACCTTCCGTTACGGGTTGTTCGTGCGGTCAGACGCCGTGTCGATTCGGACACCTTGAGCAGCGATCGAAGGGCGTCATTCACCGCGGCAGAACTGCGAAATGCCTTCGCTACATCCGGCTCGAGGACTACGACATTGGCGCCTTCTCGGATGAGGCGCCGATGGTACTTGCCGCGAACGGCCTTTGAGTAGTCGAAGGCATACTCGGCCCGCAGATCCTCTGCTCGATGAAGATTCTTACGTCTCATGGCGCTGCCTGTCACGTTGTCGATGAGAAAACGAGAACGCACTCATTTCCGACCAGCCCAGTAGCCAGGTCTCTGCCGGTGATGGGCGAGCGCGACCACGCGGAGGTCGTCGACTTTGATGTAATAGATAATGCTGTAGGGAAAGCGGCGCAATGGAAAGCGCCGCCGGTTTCGCCATCGCGCGCCGATCTGTGGGTACGCACAAAGAAGCACTAACGCGCGCTCAAATTCGGCGATGAACGCAAAGCCCAGATCAGCGCCCCCTTCCCGGGCATAGAGGACGGCTCCATCGGTGAGCTCCAGGTCGGCCTCCGGGCCGACCGACGAGTTCATTTGATCGACGCGCGGGCGCGGGCGATGGCCTCAGCCGCCGGGACGAGCTTGGCGCGGCCGCTCTCGATTTCCTCGATCCGCCGTTCGACCTCGGCGGCCCACGCTTCCTCGGTCTCGTGGTCCCCGAAGAGGCTGGCGATCAACCGGTCCGCCAGTTGCGCCCTCTCTTCGGCCGTGAGTTTCAACGCCTGGGCTTCGACGATCTCAAGCTGATTCGGCATACGTACCTCGTGCTAATGACTCCGCAACAATAATACACCCGGCGCCCTTCATCATTCCGGCAGCAACCTGATTTTTGGGCGAGGGCAAGGCCCGCCGGCACTCAGACCTGCCTGGGTGTACTTCTTGGCCTTTGTCAGGTGGATTGGGTAGGTAGGATTACCCAGCCCGAACGCCACTGTGTAGAAGCCGGGCAAGAAGCTCGTGCGGAGTTTGCCGATTTCCTTCTGCACGAGATGCCCGCCGTCGTCTGCGAGCCAGATATCGGTGGTCCTGGAGGTCGCGACGATCACTAGCTCGAAGTACACCGGCTTGGCTTTTCTGATCATCAGGTTCTACTCTGACCCCTCAGGTCCGCTTCTGATTTAGCCGCCGATGAACGCCGATGAACGCCGATGAGAATCAAAAACAGGGCCACGAAAACGGAGAACTCTCGATCGGCTAAAGACAAGCAGTCTTTTCGCCGTTACCCCGGCGCCTTCCAGACTGGACAACGTGTCAGGATCAAGGACAAGGTCTCAAACTTGAAATCCATCTCTAACTTAAACATGAACTTGGGTTGGGCTAGGAATTTGGCAAGCCCATTGTTTAATTTATCCTCCAGCCACAAAAGATCATATCCCTCATAATATTTGGCCGGGGCGAGAACTTTTAGATGGATTTTCTCCGCCCGCATCAGCTTCCTTTCCCGATCGATGATCGGCCCCCCTTTCCGATTGATGCATTTCGACACCCTATCGTCTTGACGGCAAAAGATATACAACACGCCGTATTTCAGGATTTCCATCGCCGCATAGAGAGGGGTGTTGCTGTCGACCTTTAGTTCAATAAACTCATACGCCTTGTCGCCGCAATCATGAACGAGGTCGACTCTACGACCACCCTCATGGGGGTCTACCAGGCCGGAAGCTACCGGAACCTGATTGAACCAATTTGCAGCATCAGGCCAGATTTCAGACGGAATATTCACGATCGCTCTTTCAAGGCTAACTTCCGAACTATTGTTATTAGCGCTAATACCTTTCTGTTTTTCCAAACGCCAATTTTCTTCGGATCCTTCGTGGTAGATCGAGGCGTCCCAATTTTCTACGACCTTCTCATAAATCTTCGCGATAAGGTCCGACGCTTTGAATCCTGTCATTGGTGGCTTTGTAAGTTGGCGGCAGCTCGTCTTGTGCTGGTATTGTGGATCTGCCCCAATGTCCTTCAGGTCTAACTCAGAATCTATCAATTTGTCTACATCTTCCAAGATACTATTGGGCATGAGGCACCTCCCACCATTGATTGTCTTTCTTCATTTGAACATTGTCGAAATATTCCTTGAATCGTTTGGTCGCAAACGAGTGAATCGGAACCAGCATCTTGGGCGCGATAGCCTTGGCGAAGCGCTGCAAATCTTGCGGTGAGGCATGACCGGATGTGTGGCAATGAACGAGCGGTATGCCGCGCTTGTCCAGCCATTCCTGGAATGAATGGTGTTCCTCTCGTTTCAAGTAACCGGGCCAGAGGGAATAGATGAGTTTGGCCTCTTGCAAACATTCGGCTTTCTCAAGATCGGGCATCATCGAGGGACGAAACAGCAAAACGGAACGCGCGGCCTCGACTGCCAATCGCTTCGGGTAGATGCGGTAGGTTTTGTACCGTTCAGCAAGGCCAAATTGCTGGTTCTTGATTATTTGTCTCCTCTGCGAACCAGGGAGAAAGACTTTGACCCCCTTCCAATCCGCCTGGGGAAGATTTGAGTTTCCGGTGACCCGAAGAATCTCAGCCGTGTACATGTCCAGAACAAGCTGCCGGCCCGATTCCTTGCAAGCTTTGAACACGGTGACGAGCCGATCAATGTTCTGGCCGGAAGTCCAAACCAACACCATCCCTTTGCTATCGCCGATGTGATCACGGAAGCATTGTTCAAGCTCTTGCTCAGTCTTGAACTTGGCCTCGGAGCCAGAACGTCCGATGGTAGTTCCTTCCATCAGTAGCACATCCACATTGGACGGCGGGCGCTTCAAGAATTGCTCGAATAGCGCCGCCTTCCGGCCATGCCCTCTGAAATCACCGGAATAAAGCAGTTGTTGGTCGTCCGCAGAAATCAACATTGAATAGGCATCGTAAGCCGAGTGATCATTCAGGTACGGCGTGATAGTGAACGGTCCGATGGAGAGCGGCTTACCGGATTCGAGGTGAAGCACATTCCTAAATCCCATTCCTGTTGGCGTAAAGAGAGTGGAAGCTTTAAGGATACGCTCAGTCGCCGCTCCCATAATCATTTGTGTGTCGGGAAGAAGGTAGCGAGCTAGCCCATAGTGATCCAGATGAGGATGAGAAATTACGACCGCCAGCAGCGATTCATCTCGCTCCCGGAACCCATCCACCCAGGGAAGACTCTTGATTGAGTCGGTGGCTTCCAGTGGAAGTCCGACATCTAGTGCAATTCTCTTTCCTTGAGACTCAATTTCGATACAGGTCCCGCCGACCTCCTGTGTTCCGCGATGAATGCAGACCTTCATCATCCCTCGATGTTCAGGTAACCGCTGTGGATGCCTGGTCGTCGACTATTTACAACGCTTTTCCGATCAATCAATTGGTTAACTTACGGCGGCCTCAAGAGCGGGATCAAGGATCCAGGATCGTGGATTCAGGGTCTTACTTTCCGTGTGCTTCCGTGGCTTATTTGATCTTATCGGCGTCCATCGGCGGTTCCATTAATGTTTTTCTTGGCGTCATGGCGTCATGGCGTCATGGCGGTTCAATTGTGTCTTAGGTTTTCTTGGCGCCCTGGCGGTTCAATTACTGTCTTTGCTTCGCCACCCGCGCGCGCCGCGCCGGCGCGTAAGCGGCGTCGCCGTACGCCTCGAACAGCACTTGCGTCACGTCGTGATGATGGGCGAGCCCGGTGCGTTCCAGGAGCTCGATCGGGCCCTCGGGGTAGCCGAGCCCGAGCTTCAGCGTGGTATCGAGGTCCGCGGCGCTCGCCAGGCCTTCGTCGAGTCGTCTTAGCGCGGCGTTGTAGTACGGCCGCAACAGGCGATCCAGGATGCGTCCCGCGAAATCGCCGCACAGCGCCACCTTCAGGCCGTGCGCCTCGAGCAGCCCGCGGGCCGCGTCGATCGCGGTTTGCGCAGTGCGCGGCTGCCGCACTAGCTCCACCAGATCGGAAGGCGCAGCCGCCCCCAGCCGGAAGCGCGCGAAGCCGAGCACGTTGGAGCCTTCCTCGCCGCGCATCTCTCCGGCATGCGCGCCGAGGCATTCGCTGCCGAGCTCGACAAGGATCGCGAGTTTACGCTCACGATCCTTGTATTTACTGAATGCCGTTCCAGCATCAGCACCGATGAAGACGAGGACTTCGCCGCTATCCCCACCACCCGACGTCAGAGGGTGATCTTCAGGAAAGGACCGGCTTCCTCCCGCTCGAATGATCTGGTATTTCATTTTCGATCTCGCATTAATTCAGGATAAACGCTCAGCGTTTATCCTCCGAACATGGCATTGCCCTGATACTTGTAGAAGCCCTGGCCGGTCTTGCGGCCGAGGTGCCCCGCTGCGATCATGCGTTTCACCAGCGCCGGCACGGCGGCGCGCGGCTCGTGCGTCGCGGCGTAGAGCGCTTCCGCCACGAGGAGGTGCGTGTCGAGCCCGACCAAGTCGAGCAGTTCGAGCGGCCCCATCGCGTAACCCAGCCCGGTCTTGAGCGCCCGGTCAATGTCGGCGGGCGCGGCGACTCCGGCTTCGACCAGGCGGATGACGTCGTTGTGAAACGGGATCAGGAAGTAATTGAGGATGAAGCCAGGGCTGTCCTGCGTTTTCACCGGCGTCTGCCCCATCGCCTTGCAGAAATCCCACGCGGCCTGGAACGCCGCCTCGCCGGTCTTCAGCCCCGGCGACATCTCGACCAGCTTCATCAACTGCGCGGGCAGGCAGAAGTGCATGCCGACGCAGCGGTCCTCGCGCCCGGAGCCGGCGGCGATCTCGGTGATCGAGAGGGTGGATGTGTTGGAGGCGAAGAGCGTGTGCGGCGGGCACACCTGGTTCAACCGCGACAAGAGTTCGTGTTTTACCTTCAGGTCCTCGAACAC